>CAKRMO010000121.1 GCA_934364765.1 uncultured Bacteroidaceae bacterium
CTCGTAAACCTTTCCCACAAGCATCAGCAGGTAGCGGTACATGTCGTATGACTTTGAGAGGCTGAACAGGAGTTCCTTCTCCACCGATGCCATGGACTTGTCGGGGTTCTGGTAATATGAATATACTAATTGAACGACTTTTATTCGTATTAAATCACGATTTATCATAATCAAATATAGAGCTTTTGCGTGCAATGCAGATTCCGCAGGTGCAAATATAAGAAGATTCTGTGATATTCTGAAAGTTTTTCACGGAATAACACCTGCGGAGAGCGATGCGTTTTCCACAACTACCGCATCCTGTATCTGAGCCACACTGTGCCTTCGCCGACTTTCTCCACGCTTTCGAGCCGCAGCAGGAACGGCGACTTGTCGCACGAGGCATCCACTCCGTCGAACACGGCAGCCATTCCACCGCGTCCGTCTATGCCCGGACCAATCATCACGCTTACCTCGTCAACCAGCCCTGCCTCAAGAAACGCCCCATTTATGTGTCCGCCGCCAGTGATTGCAAGACGCTCCACCACGAACTCCTCACAAAGCGTCCGCATTGCCCCATGAAAGTCGATGCCTTGCTTCCCGGCGGCTATCCACGAGATGCTGCGCCCTGCAAGATAGTCAAGATATTCCTTGGGACAGTCCTCGCTGGTAATCACAAGCAACGGCGCACCGTCGCATTCCGCCTGCGGCCAGCGCAACCTGCCTTTCGTGTCAACGGCAACCGTATATCCGTCCGCCTCGACCGCCTTGTGAATTCCTTTTCTGCCAAACGGCGCAGGGTCTGCCGCAACAAAAGGCTCCTCTTCGGCATAGTGTGTCTGCATCGTTACTCTGCCCATAAGCTGCGAGGGGCATTCCAACTTTTCGAGCGCGTCATAATAAATGTGGCTCGGGGAAATCTTTTCCGTCATGGCGCAGTCTATGCGTCCGTCAACGGATTCCATCATGTGTACTATAATATATGGTCTGTTCATAAAAGAAAATTTGGGTTTCATTCGGAATACGCCTCCAGCATGGCGTTTGCGGCACTGACGATTTCGCGGCGCAAATGCGCGGGGCTTGCAACCCTTACGCCCGCACCGTGATAAAGCAGCTCGTGAACGAAGTCGGCAGACACGCAAACGTCGAGTTCGAAGCGGCTCACGTATCTCCCGCCGCCCTCCAAAGGCTTTTCCGTCTGCGAGGCGTGCAGCGGCAGTGTTCTGAGGAACGCCGCGTTGAGCGAGTCGGCATCTATCACTATATGCTCGGGGCTTTGCCCCTCTCCGCCGTAAACGCCGAAACTGTTTGCGAAATATCTTTTCGCGTCAAACTTCGGCGCGTGGGGGAAAGGCTTCGGCGTGGGCGCAACAGACGATATGCGGTCGAGGGCAAACGTGCGCACCTCGCGGTGGACGGACGAAAGTCCCACAACATAGCAGCGCCCGCGAAATATGCGCAGACAGTAAGGGGCGAGAAGCGTGGTGTATTGCGGTTTGTCAAACGGCGAATAAACGGCCTCAACGCAGGTGCGCTTCTCCATCGCCCTCGAAATGGCGGCTATGTGGACGTATCCGGCAGGGCGCGGCTCGCGTATTATCGCCGCGTCATCCCCGTCGCCGTCCTCGCCGCTGAAAAGCTGGCGCAGGAACTCCTGCTCCCTCCCCTCGCGCAAGTCGAGGCTGTACATCCCGCCGTCGGCGCGTATGCTTATGCCGTAGCGTTCCCACAGCAGGTGGCGGTTGTCGTAGAACGTTGACGAAGCCATGGGCTGCGCCTTCTCGTCATACGCCGCCCAAGCCGTGAGTATCTCCTCGCGGGACAGCCGCCCGCGCCTGAACAAAAGTTTTGCAAGCCATATTGCCTTGTTCCTGCCCATTACCGTATTGTTTTTTCCTTGATGCTCCCGGCCCGGAAAATATTTTCATGCTTTTTTCGCCATTCCGACATTTTCGGACTCCGGCGGGATAACTTTGCACCGTCGCACGACAAAGATACGCATATCCGGAAACAAAGCCCTGGGCAAGGCAACAAAAAAACAACCAAATCAAAAAAACTAATCTACCATGAAACTAAGTTCAATCTTCAGGCTCTACAAAAGCTACTATCCGTCAGCTTCGCCCTGCCGCGTAACGATTTCCGCCACAGGCGGGCTGGTAAGGGTGAGCGACACACGCCGCTCTTTCAGGCTCAACCTGCTTTCCCTGCAAACGCTTGGCGACATACCCGTGCGCGGCAACGCGGAATACAACGCCGCCGTCGGCGAATTTGCCGCAGACAACCGCCGCGAGCTGTTCATGCTGCGGGAGGCGCGATGCCTGTACGGCATTGTATATGCCGAAAACCTTGAATGCGACCTCAGGCTCATGTCGCTGACATCGCAAAACGCCACCCTGCCGCAATGCGGTTGCGTGCGCATGAAACTTACGTACCTCTTTGCGCTGGCAGACGAGCTGACCCACACGCGATACTCGCAAGACTCGGTAACCATTGAGCGCGGCGGCAACGCCATAATCACAGCCGGGACTTTTGAAAACCGTTGCGCCATAAAGGTGGAGGCAGGCGGAAAGGTCAGCATGGCACGCAAGGGGGAGAAACAGGCAAAGCCCGCCGACAGCGGTACGGCTTCGCGATACGCACGGCTGTTCTGGAGGGACAACGCGGAATGGTTTGCAAACTTTGCCGCAGGAAGGGAGGATTTGCTTTGAGGGCGGTGAAAGTGTGCGAGCTCGCCGCAAGGCTGTTCCCCGAAACCCCGCCGCGAAGTGCCACGCAACGTCTGCGGAGGTGGATTAACGGGGACGGGGAACTGAAAAAAAGGCTGGCAAGAAAGGGATACACCAAAGGCCAGCGCATACTGACGCGAAACCAAGCCATGACAATAATAAGATGGATAGGCTAAAACAGTCCGCAAGCAGCAACCATTGCATTAAAACAAAGAAATTGCCCGCGTAACACCGGCACAAAGCAAGCAGGAAACCGCAACTTTGGCATTTTTGCCAAGGCTGCGGTTTTTGTTTTTTGACACCGTTTGGCGCGAGAAGCCAACTTACCCATAAGTGTCTTATTTCCAACAAATTGCCCCTTTTGCCAAAATTCTTTGCAAGTATTTGTTTTCCAACATGTTGCAAGTGGCGAAAAAAAGGTCTGATGTAGTTTGAATTATATCAGACATAATTTTTTCTACGTCCTATGTAGTTTTTCCTACATCAAATGCAGTTTTCGGGGTATTTGGAAAAAACAACCGTTTTGCTTTTGCGGGAATTGCATGAACGATGTATGTTGATTGTTGATTGCATACGGTATATATTATGTAGCGTATTGCATACGCCCTGTATGCCACCGCCCCACCCGCACCGCAAACCGCCGCCGCAATATTGCAAATCCGCGCAATTCAGGGCGTATGCAATACGTCCCTACGGAGGTGGAATTTATCGAATGATTGACTGCTACAATTTATACTTCAACACCCTTAATTCGCCGCCACACTTCATTTGCCGCCGGCAAAGCCTTTGTCAAGCAGCTTTGTAAGGTATTCCCGGCATTGCGGGTCTTTCAGCTTCGGGATGCGCTTTGCCACGTGTTGCCTGTCGGGAAAGCCAACGCTTCTCTCCCAACCGCCGAAAACCCCTGCGGATATTTTGTTGGAATCGAGGTCGCGCTGGCTGTAAACCCATTTCAGGAAACGCTTGGGGTGCTTCTTGTAGCGTTTGGCGGCGTATTTGTCCGCCGTCTTTGCTGTTTGGGGATTGGAATATACAAGCACATCGTTCCACTTGCGTATGTTTCCGTTGTCCACACGCTCCATTGAAAGCAGCATGAGCATTTCCGAGAATTTCTCCCTCGACACGCTGTCGCTGCCGTGGGGTATGGGGCGGTTCAAGCCGTGTATGTTCACCGACTCAAAGGGCAGCAGGGCCATGCTGCAGCCCACGCGCTGGCCGGAGGAAAGAACGAGCGTGTCGCCATGCACGGCGGCAACTGCCAGCGCAAAAGCAAGGTTTGGCACACAAAGCGTGTCGCCGCGCAATGTGTATTTGTACTCGTTTTCCGGGTCATCGTCAACAAAACAGAGCGTGGAGTCGCCTATATTCAAGTAGCAATGACCGTAATCATCGGCAATGCGCCACGCGCCCTTTATCCTGTCGTTGAGGCTGAGGCTCGAAATGATTCCCGTGCCGCAGGAAGTGAGCAAAAGTCCTGCGGCGGCAACAGCGAGAGCTTTCAATGTTTTCATTTTCTTTGCGTTGATGTTGCTCCAAAGTTAGGCGTTTTTTTGCACGGCGGCAAAACGGCATGGCGTTTTTTGCAATAAAATGCCGCAAAAGCCCCCATGTTGGGAAAAGATGTCTTAACTTTGGCGCAAATAAAGATTTGCAGTGCCAATGTTTGCAAAAGAGATAAATTTCGACCGCTTTGTGCGCGGTCTCATGTTCGTGACGGTGGTTGTAGCCGCCTGTTTCCTCATCAGCTACCTTAGCCCCGTGCTCCTGCCGTTTGTCGTGGCGTGGGCGTTGGCATATATGCTTTTTCCGCTGGTGAGCTTCTTCCAGTACAAATGCCACCTGCATTTCAGGATGCTGAGCATCTTCATAACCCTGGCAATAGTAATCGGCGCAATAAGCACGCTGCTCTATTTTTTCATCCCCGCGATGCTCGACGA
>CAKRMO010000122.1 GCA_934364765.1 uncultured Bacteroidaceae bacterium
CTTCATCACCATGCGTGCGTGGAAGTTACGGAACGTGTCCTTTGTGGCAAGCGAGCCGAACACCTCGCCCGAAATGCGTATCACCTTCTGTCCGTCCATGTCCACCACGGAGAACACGCTGTCGGGAACGGCCGTTGCAGCCAAGTCCTCGTGCCCCTCAAACGGCGGGCCTATAAACATCTCCCAGTTGTCAAGGTTTTCACCGTTGAAAAGCGGCGTCCAGGCCTCCTCACCCTTGCCGCAGGACGCGAGAAGAAGGGCAAGCATGCACAGCGCTGCAAAAATCTTTTTCATTATTTTCCTGTTAAAGCGTTCTTCAAATAAGAAGATGCGGCAGAAACGCATTCCTGCCACACCTTCCTGACAAAGTTAAAAAAGTATTCTGTTTTAAAGTTCCGCGTCCAGAACAGCCTGCGGGGTGTTTCCCCAGCCCAGTGCGCTCGCGCCGAGCACGGCGGTCTCGCTGTCCTTCAGTCCTGAAAGCAGGAGTTTCGCCTTTCCCTTGTAAACGCTCAGCACATTCTCGTCATAGGCCTTCTGCAACGGCTTCATCAGCAGGTCGCCCGCCTTGGTGAGCCCGCCCATGAACACGAACGCCTCGGGAGAGCAGAAAAGCGCGAAGTTTGCGCAAGCCTCGCCGAGCATACTGCCGGTAAACTCGAAAATCTCCTTTGCAAGCTCATCGCCGGCCACGGCAGCCTTGTAAACGTCAAACGAGGTGATGTCCTCTGCCGGCATATCGCGGAGCAGCGACGGGGTGTCGCGCTTGTCAAGATACTCGCGTGCGGTGCGTGCCACGCCCGTTGCGGAGCAGTATGCCTCCAGACAGCCCTTGCGTCCGCAGCCGCAAGTCCTTCCGCCGGGAATTACCGTGAGGTGTCCCAGCTCGCCGGCCAGGCCGTCGCATCCCAGCACCAGCTGGCCGTTGATGTATATTCCGCTGCCCACGCCTGTTCCGAGCGTAATCATTATGAAGTTATTCATGCCGCGTGCCACGCCGTAGGTGAACTCGCCCACAGCCGCAGCGTTGGCGTCGTTGGTAACGATTACGGGAACGCCGAGAGCCTCCTCGAACTTCTTGGCTATTGGCACAACGCCCTGCCATACAAGGTTGGCGGCGTATTCGATAGTGCCGTTGTAGTAGTTGCCGTTTGGCGCGCCGATGCCGAAAGCCTTGATTTTTTCGATGCCGCCAACGGTGTCGATGATGGGCATGAGGGCGTCCGTGGAAGCCTTCACATAGTCGTCAAAATCGGGGTATGCCTGGGTTTTTATGGCTGTGGTAGCCACAATGTTGCCGCGTGCGTCAACTATTCCGAACACGGAGTGCGTGCCTCCCAAGTCGAGGCCAATCACATAGGGTTTTGTTATTTCGTCCATGGTTTAATGTGTGTTTAATTGTTGTCTGTACGGTAGGGTTTACAAATGTAGTGATTTTTATCTCAACACGGCATAGTGCGCGGCGATTTTCTGCCACAAAATTTTTCACATCCGTTTTCCTTGCCGCAAACCGGCCATTCGCGCATTCCCATGCCAGCCCGCAGCGGAGGGTTTCACACCCCGGCCTTTACTGCAAAAAACAAAAAAGCCACCTGTCCCTGCGGCAAAACCGCCCGACCTGACGGAAAACGTGCAACCCCTTGGTTTCCAAAGAGTTCACCGCATTTGAAAAGATTTTATAAGCTTCTGGATTTCAGTACATTGCAAAGAGCGGAAAAAAGGTCTGATGTAGTTTGAATTATGTCTGATATAATTTTTCCTGCATAGGACATAGTTTTTCCTACATCCGATGTAGTTTTCCGCTTTTGCGCGAAACGCCCCATCGTTGCTCCGCCTGCATTAGCCAACCGCTATTTGCTTATTGGCTTCCTTGCGTCCCCGCCCGCCCATTTTTATAGCTTATAATTTCGTGTTTCTAATAAAAAATGCCAATTTTGCAGATTAGTATGCTTCCAATAGAACCGATAAGTACATTAGAAATCCTTGTTAAGGGAGTGTTCATAGGCATTATCGCCTCAGCCCCAATGGGCCCGGTGGGGGTGCTTTGCCTTCAGCGCACCTTGAACAAAGGGCGCTTCTACGGACTGGTAACGGGTTTCGGGGCTGCACTGAGCGACATAATTTACGCCCTTATAACGGGGCTGGGCATGAGCTTCGTGATGGACTTCATAACCAACGAGCGGAATATGTTCATACTCCAGCTAATAGGCAGCGCAATGCTCCTTGTGTTCGGAATACTGACATACCGCAGCAACCCGCGAAAGAGTTTCCGCCCCGTGCCGAAGAAAAAGGGCACGCTGGTGCACAACTTTGTAACCTCGTTCCTGCTCACGCTCTCAAACCCGCTGATAATATTCCTTTTCATCGCGCTCTTCGCCCGCTTTGCGTTCATAATCCCCAGCCACCCCGTGGAACAGGGCGTGGGATACGCCTCAATCGTGGGCGGGGCCATATTGTGGTGGGTGCTGCTAACATACATCGTTGACAAGGTAAGGACACGTTTCGAGGTGCGCGGCGTGAAAATACTCAACCGCACCATCGGCATCATCGTGATTTTGGCATCGATAGCGGGGTTCGTGTTCACACTGACAGGACTCCACAACCCCGCGCTTCACTAAACGGAACGCACTATGTTCATCGCAGAGAAACTAAGACAGGACAACATTGCCGAATACCTGCTGTATATGTGGCAGGTTGAGGACACCATACGCGCCTACGGCTGCGACGCCGGGCGCATTGCCAAGGAGTATGTGCCGCAATTCAGGCTTGACGCGGAAAAGGCGGCAAAGCTTTCGCAATGGTATGCCAACCTATGCGCCATGATGCGCTCGGAG
This sequence comes from uncultured Bacteroidaceae bacterium, assembly GCA_934364765.1. GTDB lineage: Bacteria > Bacteroidota > Bacteroidia > Bacteroidales > Bacteroidaceae > UBA6398. Next base: position 2,835 of record CAKRMO010000122.1, read on the forward strand.
GGCGTGAGGGAGAAAGGCCACCTGCAAATAAACAGGAACGTAACCGCCGAACTCGCCGAACTGTCGCAGCGGCTTTTGGAAAGCCCCAACTTTCCGCGCTACCGCTCGGCATACTTCCGTGCACTGCCCGACATCATGGAGCTGCGCAAAAAAGGGAACGCAAGCACGCTGAGCGACATCGAGGTGTGCTTCAACGCCCTCTATGGGGTGATGCTGCTGCGCCTTGGCAAAAAGCCAGTCTCCGAAGGCACGGAAGCGGCGGTGAAGGAAATTTCGGGCGTAATGGCGCTGCTCGCGGCATACTACAGGGAAAACCGCAAGAAGCCGCTCAACCTCGACGGCGCAAGCGCGGTTTCCTGACAACAACAAAGAAACGCAAACAAGAAAATGGATATGAAAAAGATACTTGTAACAGGCGCAAACGGACAGCTTGGCAACGAGCTGCGCCTGATGTCGGAAAATTTCCCGCAATTTGAGTATTTGTTCACCGACATTGCAGAGCTTGACATCTGCAACGCCGAAGCCGTGGACGCATTTGTGGAACAAAACAAGGTGGACGCAATAATAAACTGCGCCGCCTACACCGCCGTTGACAAAGCCGAAAGCGAGGAGCAGAAAGCTGGGGTCATAAACAGCCAGGCACCCGCCAACCTTGCACGCGCAATAGAAAGGCGCGGCGGCGCGCTTGTGCAAATCTCAACCGACTACGTGTTTCCCGGAAACGCCTGCGAACCCATAAACGAAGACTGCGCCACAGCGCCGTCCTCGGCATACGGACGCACAAAGCTCGCCGGGGAGATTGCGGCGCAGAAAGAATGCAGGAACACCGTAATCATACGCACGGCGTGGCTGTACTCATCGTTCGGGCACAACTTCGTGAAAACAATGATCAAGCTCGGGCGCGAGCGCGAAAGCCTCGGTGTGGTTTTCGACCAGACAGGCACCCCCACCTACGCACGCGACCTTGCGAGGGGCATAATGCAAATTCTCGCAAAAGGCGTGGTGCCGGGAATTTACCACTTTACGGACGAGGGCGTTGCCTCGTGGTACGACTTCACCGTGATGATACACAAATTCGCCGGAATAGAAAACTGCAAGGTCTCGCCCCTGCACACGTCCGACTATCCCACACCCGCCACGCGCCCGCACTACAGCGTGCTCGACAAGACCAAGATTAAAGCCACCTTCGGCATAGAAATCCCATATTGGGCCGACAGCGTGAAGGAGTGCGTGGACATATTGCTTAAACAGGAAAACAACTGATGGACGAAATACAGAGACGGCGCACTTTCGCGATAATATCGCACCCAGACGCGGGCAAGACAACCCTCACCGAAAAGTTCCTGCTATTCGGCGGACAGATACAGGTTGCCGGAGCGGTGAAGAGCAACAAAATACGCAAAACCGCAACCTCCGACTGGATGGACATAGAACGCCAGCGCGGAATATCGGTAACGACTTCGGTGATGGAGTTCGACTACCGCGACTACAAGGTGAACATTCTCGACACGCCGGGACACCAGGACTTTGCGGAAGACACCTTCAGGACGCTCACCGCCGTGGACAGCGCAATTATCGTCGTTGACTCGGCAAAGGGCGTTGAGGCGCAGACGCGCAAGCTGATGAACGTGTGCCGCATGAGGAACACTCCGGTAATTATCTTCGTCAACAAGATGGACCGCGAAGGAAAAGACCCGTTCAGCCTGCTCGACGAACTTGAGGACGAGCTGCAAATAAAGGTGCGTCCGCTTTCGTGGCCGATAAACCAAGGCTTCAGCTTCAAGGGCGTATAT
>CAKRMO010000123.1 GCA_934364765.1 uncultured Bacteroidaceae bacterium
CTGCACTCCGTAAGTCCCACATACCTGTATGGGTCGAGGCTTTTTGAGTAGTGGTAAAGCCTTGTTGACTCGTCAACAACTTTCCTGCCGTCGAATTTCCCTTGCAACTTGTCGTTGTTGCCCCATACGTTGACCTCGTTCCACATTCCCCAGAATATGATGCTCGGGTGGTTGTAGAGGTTTACAATCATCTCCTTCATCTGCTGGGTTATGTTGGTGAAGTATTCCGGCTTGGCGTTTACGCCGCAAACGTTCACCCAGGGGATTTCGGTCTGTACGATTATTCCCAAGGAGTCGCAAAGGCGGAACTCGTAGTCGTTGTGGGGATAGTGGGCCAGTCGCACGAAGTTTGCGCCGAGTTCCCTTATTATTTTGTAGTCAGCGTAGGTATGCTCCTTGGTTACTGCCGAAGCCTCGCCGTCCCAGTCCTGGTGTTCCGAAACTCCGCGCAGGGGGTAGCTGCGTCCGTTAAGGTAGAAGCCTTTTCCGTATGTCATGTTGTAGTAGCGGAATCCCACCTTTGTTTCAGCCTTGTCAATCTCCTTGCCTTTGGAATCGAGAATTGTGAGGTGCGCGTCATACAGATAGGGGTCGTCAAGTCCGTCCCAGAGGTGCGGGTTCTGTATGTCGAAGTTTTGCAGGTATTCGTATGCCTTGCCGTTCTCGATGGTTATTTCGCGCTCCGTTTTGTATGCAGGGTTTTCGCGGTCCTGCCCTTTGAGCGTGAAGCGTATTTTTATCTTCTGCTTTTTGCCGCTGGTGTTTACAATGAATGTCTCCGCCTTGCCGTTTGCCTCCTCGCGGCTTACGAACGGCGTGCTTACGTGCATACGGTACATACCGTATTTTTCAGGCATGAAGAACACTCCGTTCATCTTCAGCAGATACACCGGGTTGTGCAGTCCGTTGTTTTTGTTGAAGTCGGAGCTTACGGGAATGAGGTTTACGTCAAGCGTGTTGTCGGTGCACACCTCAATGTCGTTTTTTCCTTCGTGTATGTGCTTGGAGAGTGTAACTACGAACGGTGTGTATCCTCCCCGATGCTCAACCAGCTGTTTGCCGTTCACGCTTACGGTTGCCGCCTGTGCCGCGCCCTCAAACAGGATGTATGCGGGTTTCTTCAGATCGTCCTTGCTGAATTCCACTTGTTTCCTGTAATAGGCCTTTCCGCGATAATATTGTTTTGAGTGTCCGTCAATGGCGTTGCAGCTGTGGGGTATGCTCACTTGCTGCCATTCGGTCTTGTCCTTGCTGAAGTCCCATTGCTTGAGTTCCACTTGTTCCCATGCCCTGCGCTGGGCAGTTGCAGACTGCACCGCAACGGTGAATGCGGCAAGGCATAGCGTTTTGAATATGCTTGTGTTCATGATTAATGTATGTAGTTTTTGCTTTTATTCGGTTTCCAAAGTTAATGATTATTACCGATATGAAAATGTGCCGATGCAAAAAAACATAAATAAAGTTTCGGCTCGGGGAAAGAGGACAAAAAATGTTTGCTATGCGCCCTCAGTAAAAAATCCTTGGCGGCAGCTATTTTTGTTCCCCGATTAATGTACGGGTTAATTTTTCTCGAAACGTCAAATGCCGCCAAATTTGTGTAAGATGCTGATTTGTAAGAAAATAACCAAACAAATGAAAGTTGGCGTAAGGATTTGTTTTTCAGGAATTTGCAAGTGCGAAAAAAAGGTCTGATGTAATTTTTCCTATGTCCTATGTAGAAAAAACTACGTCGGACATAGTTTTTCTTATTTCAGACATAAAATCTCGCGCCCCAGCGTTGGCGGCACAACGTTTGCGTGGGCATTGCCCGGCATAGGAATGAAATCAGTATCTTTGCAGAAAACATAGAATAGAGCAAATGGATACACCTTTGGCAGAGCGGATGCGCCCGAAAACCCTTGACGAATATGTGGGGCAGCAGCACCTTGTGGGCGAGGGCGGGGTGATACGCCGCATGATAGAGGGCGGGCGGATAAGTTCGTTCATACTTTGGGGGCCGCCGGGCGTGGGCAAGACAACGCTCGCCAAGATTATCGCCAACCGGCTAGAAGTGCCGTTCTACACTTTGAGCGCGGTAACGAGCGGCGTGAAGGATGTGCGCGACGTTATTGAAAAGGCGAAAAAGAAAACGCTTTTCAATTCCGGGGGAAGCCCGGTTTTGTTCATTGACGAAATTCACAGGTTCTCGAAGTCGCAGCAGGATTCCTTGCTCGGCGCAGTTGAGGACGGCACGGTTACGCTTATAGGCGCAACCACCGAGAATCCGTCGTTCGAGGTTATACGCCCATTGCTTTCGCGCTGCCAGGTTTACACGCTCAACCCTCTTGGAAAGGAGGACTTGATAAAGCTGATGAACCACGCCATACACGATGACGCTGAATTGAAAATGCGCGATATTGACGTGCAGGAGACTGCCGCGATATTGCGGTATAGCGGCGGCGACGCCCGCAAGCTGCTCAATATTCTCGAGCTTGTGGTCGGTGCCGAGCCGGAAGGGAAGGTGCTTGTAACCGACAAAAAGGTTGAGCAGCGTTTGCAGCAGAACCCTTTGGCTTACGACAAGAACGGCGAGATGCACTATGACATCGTTTCGGCTTTTATAAAGAGCATACGCGGCAGCGACCCCGACGCGGCACTTTACTGGCTTGCGCGTATGGTGGAGGGGGGCGAGGACCCGGCTTTCATCGCCCGCCGCCTTGTAATATCGGCGAGCGAAGACATAGGTCTTGCAAACCCCAATGCGCTGCTGCTTGCCAACGCGGCTTTCGAGGCTGTGATGAAGATAGGCTGGCCTGAGGGGAGAATACCCCTTGCCGAGGCAACGGTGTATCTTGCTGCCTCTCCCAAGAGCAATTCAAGCTACATGGCTCTCGACAAGGCTATTGCCGAAGTGAGGAAAAGCGGCAACCAGCCTGTTCCGCTCCACCTGCGCAATGCGCCCACGCAGCTCATGCAACAGCTTGGCTATCACGAGGGCTACAAATACGCCCACGATTACAAGGAGAATTTCGTGAGGCAGCAGTATTTGCCAGATGCCTTGAAAGAAGAAAGTTTTTGGACTCCGCAGCGCAACCGTCAGGAGGACACCCTGCGCGAGCGCATGGAAAGGCTGTGGGGCAGGAAATACCCGGAGAAATGACGTTTGCAGATAAAGTGTATGGCACGGTGCGTCGAAATTCTTTGCCGCAGCCGGGGACGGAGGTGATAGTTGCGCTTAGCGGCGGGGCGGACTCGGTGGCGTTGCTGCGAGTGTTGATGGGTATGGGCTATAAGTGCACGGCGGCTCACTTTGATTTTCATCTGCGCGGCGAAGAGTCGGTGCGCGATGAGCAATTTGTGCGCGATCTCTGCCGAAATCTTGGCATTCCTCTCAAGGTTGGGGAGGCTGACACCATAGCATACGCCACAGAAAAGGGAATTAGCCTGGAAATGGCTGCGCGCGACTTGCGCTATGATTTCTTCGGCTCGCTTTCAAAGGAACTTGGCGCACCTGTGGCGGTGGCACATCACCGCGATGACAACGCCGAGACGCTTTTGCTGAATTTGCTGCGTGGCACCGGGCTTCGCGGCTTGTGCGGAATGGCTTACAAAAGCGACAGGGTTTCTTCCTATGGCGGTAAGTTTACGGTAATTCGCCCGCTGCTCGATGTTTCGCGCAAGGATATATGTGAATATCTCAAAGGTTTGGGACAGGATTTCGTTACCGACAGCAGCAACCTTGTTGCGGATGTGAAAAGAAACCGAATCCGACTTGAGGTAATACCCATGCTCGAAATGATAAACCCTTCGCTTTGCGACACGCTGCAAAGGGAAACCGCAAAATTTACGGCGGCATACAATATATATAAGGAGTCTGTGGGGAAAATTCTCGGCAACTTGAAGACAAATTCCTACGGCGATGAAATTCTTGACGCGGCGGTGCTGCGCAGTTGCGCCTCGTCCGAGGCTGTGCTTTTTGAATGGCTGTCGCCGAAAGGTTTTAACGAAACGCAGATAAACAAGGCTTCGCAAGGCGAAAGCAACGAAACGAAACAGTTGGAAAGCGAGGGCTATGTTCTTTATTTCAACTGCCGCAGGTATGTTCTCATGTCCCGGAAGTCCTTGCGGGAATGCAACGTTGTGCTTTTGGAGCGGAATAAAAAGGCAACTGTCGGGATTACGGAGCTTGAGGTTACGGATGTGCAGGGTTTCCCGCCAAAGGAAAAACTCATCAACCCGCTTTCAGCATATATAAATGCCGACGCAATAAAATTCCCGCTTGTTATACGTCGTGTTGCGGAGGGCGACCGCTTTGTTCCGTTCGGCATGAAGGGAAGCAAGCTCGTCAGTGATTATCTTAAAGACTGCAAAGTCCCTATTGAGGAAAGGCTGCGGCAGCTTGTGGTGTGCGACGGCGGGAAAATAGTTTGGCTCGTGGGGCGCAGGGTTGACAATAGCGTGCGCGTGTCCCCCGACACCCCAAAGATTATATGTATAAGCGCAAAAAACAAGGCTGTGCCGTGCGGGGAATGAAAGTTAGACGCGTTTTGTCTATATTGTTTGCGGTTTGCAGTGCGGCTATGTTGTTTGCGCAGCCTGTAACG
>CAKRMO010000124.1 GCA_934364765.1 uncultured Bacteroidaceae bacterium
TTGTAGTCGTGGCTATAATGTGGATGTCGGTTTAGTAGAACTTGGAGGCAAGGATGAGAACGGAAAGTTTGTCAGAAGACAATTGGAAGTGGATTTTGTAGTGAACCGTCCACCATATCGTATTTACATTCAATCTGCTTTCCACATGCCGACACCGGAAAAGGAGGCGCAAGAGCACCGCCCTTTGTTGTCAATCAATGACCATTTCCGAAAAATTGTCATTGTTGGTGATGACATTCATCGTAAGGAAGATGAACTCGGAGTGCTGACTGTTGGGTTGTTGGATTTTTTGACAGATAAGGAACTGTTAGAACAAGGTTAGTCTGCCTTTTTTATATACTTGGACTTTAAAAGTTCCAAATGCAGGTTTTTGTTCTGAACACCATCGTTAGCCCACGGTGCGGCCGATCAGAATTTCCACCAGGGCTTTTTCTTGGGCTTTATGGAGTTGTACTCCCCTGTCAGTATGTCGTCAAAGGTCTTTCCCCCGGTTATCATCTCATACATCGTCCCCCAATCGGGCAGTCCGCCTATGTTGCGGTCGTCAATGTAAAAGTCAGCCTTTATCTTGCGCGAATAGTCGGGCGATTCGGGCGTTTCCTCGGGGTAGTTCTTGTTTGCGGCAAAGAACTCCACGCCCCTTTCCTCGCACCATTCCACCGCCGCGTCAAGGTATTTCCCCTCCCTTACGCTGTTGAGCACAAGAATGTGCCCGTCTGCGATGAGCTTTTTCAATGTAAGTGTGGCGAAGGGAATTTCCCTGCCTATTTCGGGGTAACGGTGCTCCACTATTGTTCCGTCAAAATCTATCGCTATCTTCATTATTGTTTCCTGTAAGTCTTTTTGCCGTTGATAATATACACTCCCTTGGGCATATTGCCTGTACCGGGCATTCTTACGCCGCTTATATTGAAAATTTTGTCCTGCACTGTTTTCCGCACAATGTTTTCAACTTCCACTATGCCGTTTTCCGCCAAGCGCAAGCCCCTTGTCCCCTCTGCCTGGGAGAACATGAAGCCGCAGCGGAACGGGGCGAGAAAACTTCCCGGCGCAGCATGCGAAAATGTGCAGCCGTCGTTTGACAGGAACATATACGCCGCTTTTGAAACCGGCGGCTCGAACCTTGAAAACGTGCCATTAAGTCCGCCAGCTTTCCATTCGGGAGAGAGCGATGACACTTCTGCGCCCTCCGCCGCCTTGAACGTTACCGAAACATTGCCATAACCGCCTTGTCCAAGGCGCATTATGTAGGGTGTGAGGGCGTTAACCGCGCCGCTCTTTTCAAGTATCACATGGTTGTTTTCTATCCGCGATGGGACGAAAAACTCTGTCTCCTCTGAAATCTCCGAAACCGCAAATGGCAGGATTATTGTGTTCCAGCCGTCCTTCGGGAACACGCGTGTGTAAACCAAGGAATCTTTTCCTGCTGTGAACGGGTGGAGCGCAAAAAACGGCATGCCGTCATGCAAAACCACCTTCCTTGCCAAATGCGCCCCTTTTTCGCCCACCGACACCACGTTGCGCCACTGCCTTGGCGCACACTCCATGTCCTCGCTGCGCATATACACAATGCAGTTTGTCGTGTCGGCGTATTTGAAGTCCGCAAGCCTGTATGGCAGGACTGCCTTTGTAAAGTCAACGCTTGTAGTGGCGGAGTCCAGAGCCAGCGACACCAAGTGGGAATTGAAACGCCCTTCGTAAACTTTTTCGCCATTGCCACCTGTTTTCACAGTTCCCGGCGAGGACAACGGATAGGTGTACGCCGCAATGTAGTTGCTGCCGTCAATACGCCCTTTGTCCGCAAAGCAGAAATCCATGTCCGTCTTGCCGCTTTTGGTGTATCTGCGAAAGGCCAAGCACAGTTCTTTGCCGCTGGCGGTTGTATATATTCCGCCATTGCTTTCCGTGAGCACCGCAGCCGAAGCCTTGTCGGCGAATTTCACCATGTTCACTTTTCCGTCGTTGCCTCCGACTGCAAGGAACTTGCCTTCTGAATCCGCAAACAGCAGGAAGCCGCCGGGTTCTTCGGCATCAATCTTTTTCCATTTCATGTAGCCGGCAGTCATAACCAGACTGCTGTCGCGCAGGAACATCCCCTCCGTGTCGGCATACTTGAGGCATCCCTCGCTGTTTTTCAGTGCTGCTGCCGCATACGTGGCGTTTTCCCTTTCGGAGATTATGGCGCAAACGGAATCAGACTGTGCACAGAGCCGCTGCAAACCCGGCATCGGCAATATGGCAAGCAAGAAACATATTATGCGGAACATTTTCATCATTGTGTGCAAAGTTACAAATTGCTGCGGACAGAAAACAGGCGTTTACCACCCTGCGGCTTTCCACCCGGCATCCTCGTACCACTCCGTAAGGGCAAAACATTCGTTCAAGTCGCCGAAAATGCACGCCCCCGCATTGCGCCGGTAAACAAGCTGGGGGACAAATGCCGAAATTGCGCAATAATGCAGCAGGTCAACGTTCAGATACTTGCTGTTGCCGAGGTTGTCCTCCTCAACATAAAACTTCTCCGTGGCATTGTGGTACACAAGGCATTTGTCAAGAGCCTTGCGCCATTCCGCATACTGCTCCTGGGGAAGAATCTTGTTCATCACGCACGCGAAATCGTAGAAATGAGGGCGGTAAAAATACTTCTTGGCATAAAGCGCGTATTGCGTAACCCCGTCCATCGCGCTCCAATTGTAAACGGTGTCGTTTTCGGAAGTAATTTCGTAAGCCGGCAGCCGCGAGATGTAATTCCGCGTAACGGCGGCGAGGTTCTCGAGTTCCGAAGTCTTGACGCACGAAACCACCATGCCGAAATCGCTGTAAACGTTGCTTATTGGCAGGGACACTATATAGTTGTAATAAGACGCTGCAACCTGCGCCGCATCCTCCTTGAACAGTCCGTCGCGCACCAGGGTTGTATAGTTTGCCCCTATTGCGGGGGTTGAAATGGGCGAGGCTATAATGTAGTCCGTTACATTGCGCAAAGCGTAGTCAACCTCTATGCACTGCATCATGCAGGAGTCGAAGAAAATGAATTTCGGGTGCATTCCGCTCTCGCCGATAGCCTGCGCCATGTCGGCAATGTCCATTGTGGAGCCGTAGAAATTGTTCCTGTTCAAGTCGTATTCCATATTGCCGCCCTCGCCAACGTCAAGCCCGAAACTTCTTTGCTTTTTGGAAGAATAATCCTTGCTCCACGAGGGGACCCAACCGTCGCTGTGGGACCACATAACCAGTCCGTAGCTTTCGGACGGGTATGTTTCCCTTACCCATTCAAGCAATTCCTTCAACACTCCCGCGCTGCTCGAATTCACATCGGAGGCATAGCGGCGCACAAGCTGCGGTTCTTTGCAGCCCTTGTAAAAGCGGTAAACGCGCGGCTTGCCGGCATCGTCAACATAGAGCAGCAGCTGGTCGCGGACGTTCATAAACTGGCAGCCCGCCATTATCTCCGCCGAATCCCCCTTGTTGTATTGGCTGTAGCCAAGAGAGTTTTGCGCGTTGACATACATAACCACCGTGCGCCGTATTGTGGTCGCCCCATGGTCCTTTTTGCCGCCGCCGTCATCGTCCTTGCCGCACGAAACAACTGCCACGAGCAAAATTATTGTGAGAAATATCTTAAAAACGTCCTTATGCATCGTAATTAATTATCATTTTTGTGCCTCCGCAGTTTCGGGCAGGAAAACCACCGTCTTGTAGCCAAACGACAGGAACATGGCTTCAAACTGCCTGTGTATGTTGCCGGCGGCAATGTTCATCTGCGTGGAGGTGAGATTGCGGCGGAGCATCGCCTTGCGCGCCTTTTCGTACAAAGCCTCGCTTGCACTCTCGTTCCAAGACCCTTTTTCGTAAAAAGTGCGCGTTTTCGCCTCGTCAATAAAGTCGGGACTGAGCAGCCTTACTTTGGGCAGACGCAAAAAAGCCGTGTCCCCCTTGGCGGTGAACCAGTTCTTTTTTGCATCGGAAAGGTCAACGCCCACAATCAGTGCGCCACGGTAAATCTTAATCAGGTTCTTGTCGCCGAAGAAATGCTTTTCGGTTGTGTCAACCATTTCCTCGCACGAAATGTACAAGGCCTCCCATTGGCCTATAGCCTTTATCTGCGTGATGTGGTTTGTTGTCCTGCCGATAGCCTCTGTATGCTCCACCTTTATTTCCGAAGTTGAGCGGAAACGGTTTGCAAACCAAACCGCCGCAACGGCTATTATCGCAACAAGAAACACGTAAGGGTACTTTACCACAAACGCCAGAAGTTTGCCGATTAAGAACACCGGCACGCCAAGCAGCATCCCCAGACGGCTGCGCCTGTTGCTGCGTTTGCCCTGCCGCTTGATGTCGTCAAAGTTCGATTTTATTTCGGGTTCCATGCTCACCTTTTCAAAAGTTGTTCGATGTCCGCCCAATGGAGTATGGTCCTGTCGCTCACTGCCGGGCGGAACTGTATCGTTATGTCGCTTTCGGAATATCCCATTTCCCTTATTATCGGCACAAGCACCTGCGCCGCGCTCACCCTCGCCGCCTCCACAATGCCGAGATTGGGAATTGCCTTCGCTATGCTGTCCATCGCCTGGCG
>CAKRMO010000125.1 GCA_934364765.1 uncultured Bacteroidaceae bacterium
CACCATGCAACACATAATCGAAAAGGTGAGCGGCATGTCGCTGCGCGAATTTGCCCGCCGCAACGTTTTCGAACCGCTGGGCATGAACCATACCGACTACATTCCTTGCCTTGAAGACAAAAACGGGAACTACCATACTATAAGCCTTCCTGTTTGGGCAAGGGACTATTCGTGGAAAGAGCTGATAGCCCCCACCGAGAAACAGGAAACTGGTGAAATCCTTCGCGGAAAGGTTCACGACCCTTTGGCGAGAATTATCAATTCGGGCATCAGCGGCAACGCCGGAGTATTCTCAAACGCCGATGACATAGCCCTGCTTTGCGCAGCCCTGATAAACGGCGGGGAACTCAACGGACGCCGCATACTAAGTCCGGCAACCGTAAGGCTCATGACCACCGTCCCGAAAGGCCTTGAAGCGTTTGGCAGAACTCCGGGCTGGGACAATTCGTCAGACTATTCATCAAACCTCGGAGACCTGCTGAGCAAATCGGCATACGGACACACAGGTTTCACAGGAACTATGATAGACATCGACCAGGAAAACAAGCTTGCAATCATACTGCTCACCAACAGTGTGCACCCGGACGGACATACAAACGTGATACGCCTCAGGGCCGTGGTTGCGAATGCCGTTGCCGGAGCAATAACCAATGATGTGCGCACGCAGCATTACCTTGACAGAATGGAGCAGTTTGAAAAAGAACCCTCCATAACGCAAAAAGACATCGTGATGCTTGGAAACAGCCTAACCGAAAACGGCGGGGACTGGGGAAGACGCCTGAACCTGAAACACGTGATCAACCGTGGAATTATAGGAGACGATGTACCGGGAATTTACGAACGGCTTCACCAAATACTTCCTTTTCACCCGGCGAAGATAATCCTTATGGAAGGAATAAACGACATATCCCACCAACTTTCAAACAATGAAATAATACAATCCATCGCCACAACCATAAACCGCATAAAGCGCGAGTCGCCCCAAACGCAGCTTATCCTGCAAAGTTTGCTGCCCATAAACGAAGAGTTCAAGCGTTACAAAAGGCTTGAAGGCAAAACTGACTCCGTGGCGGCAATCAACAGCGAACTGGAAGCCCTTGCCAAAAGCAAGGGGATTGATTTTGTAAACCTATTCCCATTGTTCACGGAAAGCGGCGGCAACACCCTGCGAAAGGGACTCACAACAGACGGTCTGCACCTCAATGAAGAAGGATACAGGATATGGGCTGCCGAATTGCGCAAACACATAAAATGAAACAACAACAATACTCGTATATGAAGAAAAACATTCTGCTAACCGCCGCCATATTCCTGCTGACGGCATCACTGCCACAAATCACAGCGGCACAAAGCAAGGATTTCCGCGCACAAGCCGGGGAGCTTATACTCAAAGGCGAATTCAAGAAAGCCGAAAAAATGCTCAAGGGGCTTCCCAAGCAAACAAGGCTTGAAAACCGATTTGCCATAGACTCAATTAACCAGACCATGCACCGCATACGCAGGGATTTCTCGCTCTCCCCGGCAGATGGGCGAGCGCAAATCGAAAAGCGCATGGGACACGCCGTGAGCAATGAAAAGATAAACTACTGGAAACGCAAACACTATATCGAGGCAGACACCATTGACGGAAAGGAAATGTGGTTCCGCCGTTCCGTAGGCAATTTCTTTTTGCTCAACAACGAGGACTTCAAAACCGAGAACGCCGCAGAAAAAAAGTCCACGCACGACTACTACGCCAAGTTCTACAACCAGGCGATGCAATGCCCCGCCGATGACGACAACCTGCGCAATCCCCACAAATGGCAGCTGACCTTCAACCTCAAGGTCAACGCAAACGCAATCCCCGACGGCGACACCCTGAGAGTGTGGCTTCCATACCCCATGGAGACCACACGCCAGACCAACGTAAAGTTAATCAAGTCGTCAGCCCCTGTAAAAATTTCGCAAGGCACATTCCACACAACGGCATACATGGAAGGCGTGGCACACAAAGACAAACCCTCCACCTTCAGCATAACATACAGCTTCGTATCAAGCGAACAGCATTTCTCACGTGCAGGAATAATGTCAAGACTCAAGCCCTACAACACGGAGTCGGAGCTGTACAGGCAATACACTGCCGAAGAACACCCTCATGTAATGAAGACCAAAAAGCTGGAAAAGCTCGCCAAGACAATCGTGGGCGAGGAAAAGAACCCTGTGCTTCAAGCGTCGATGATATACGACTGGATAGCCGCAAACTTTCCATGGGCGGGCGCAAGGGAATACAGCACAATACCCAACATACCGGAATATGTGGTAGAAAACCGCCACGGCGACTGCGGACAGGTTGCGTTGCTCTATATCACGCTCGTAAGATGCCTTGGAATACCGGCGCGTTGGGAAAGCGGCTTCATGCTGCACCCGGGTGCGGAAAACTACCACGACTGGGCGGAAACCTATTTCGAGGGCACGGGCTGGGTGCCAACCGACCCTTCTTTCGGCAGAAGCACGGCGGGTGAAGCGCTCGCCGACTACTACAAGACGGGCATCGACCTGTACCGCTTTGTCGTAAACAAGGGCGTAAACGGAAACTTCGACCCCAAGAAAAACTTCATACGCTCTGAGACTGTTGACAACCAGGCGGGCGAAGTTGAATGGAAAGGCGGAAACCTTGAATATACCGACTGGACTTCCGACCTGCACATTGACTCCTGCATCAAGATTGACATAACGCGCCCCGAAACAGAATGGGCACTCACAAAACTCTCCGTGGCCTCCATGCGCACAAGCGGCGACCACGCTGCCGAAATGGCAACGCAGTCGGTTATGGGAACGCCGCTGCGCATTCTCCAAAAAGACGGCGATTGGTACAAGGCGGAAACCCCGGACGGCTACCAGTCATACATTCCCGGCAGTTCCATTCAGATGCTCGACAGTGCGAACCTAAACAAATGGAAACACGCCAAACGCTATATTGTTACGGCATACCAGTCTCGCCTCACCACACAACCGAGCAACGATGAAACCGCGAGCGACCTTGTTTTGGGCTGCATACTCGAATACAAGGGAACAAAAGGCAAGCACCTGCAACTGTCAACGCCCGACGGACGCACCGGCTACATAGCAGCCACAGATGTAGAGGAACTCTCAGAATGGGCAGACAAGCCGTTCACAACAGCCCAAGTGCTGGCAACGGCAAAGCGCATGATGGGTTCGCCGTATTTTTGGGGCGGCACATCGACAAAGATGACCGACTGTTCCGGACTTTCAAAAATAAGCTACCTCTCGGCGGGAGTGATTTTGCGCCGCGACGCATGGCAGCAGGCACTTACCGGGCAGAAAATCGAAGCCAAAGACTGGAAGGAAGCCCAGCCCGGCGACCTCTTCTTCTTCGGTACACGCGGCGGACGAGTAACCCACGTGGCAATATCGCTGGGCGGTGCAAACTACATACACTGCAGCGGCAGGGTGAAAACCAACAGCGTTGATCCCAAAGCCAAAGACTACCTTTCCACGCCATTCCTCTCCATTAGCAGAATAAGCGGAAACATAGGCACAGACGGCATAGTTGCCGTGAAAAACCACCCCTGGTTTTTCTGACCAATAACCTTCCGCCCATTATTATAAAGAAAAGGTGCGCCAAAACAGGTGCACCTTTTCTTTTTTATTGGTCTATTGACATACCGTATTTCGCCCACCGGTCCTTGTACTTTTTCCTGTCAATGAGCTTGATTTTATACTTGGCTGTAAGACGTTTGCTTCTTTCCGCCACTTTTCCGTCATAATGTATTCTGGCCTCAACGGCGAAAGCCTTTCCTGTCTCGGCAAGCACGCCTATACACCTGCCCAAATCACCATTGTACCCCCTGGCAGAATAGTCTATGGCAAGAAACTTGAAATCAGCCTTTCCGTCAATTGCAACATCATTATCGCATTTAAGTATGTCCATAAATGGTTGGTTACGTAAACCGGGAGCAGGATTATAGTTGACAACCACCCATATTTCCGGCTTCCCGCCTTTCTCTGGCAAAAGCATTGTCGTACTACAAATGGCATATATTCTTTTGCCATACACCACCTCTTTGGGAGTGTCAAAAAAAGTGGTATCTTTCCTTACCCTTGCCTGCATTTCCTTTGGGAACATAAACATCCACAATGCAAACAAGACAAGTACCACACCTCGCCAGCAGCCATTAAGACACAATGATGTCGCCTGGAACTCCAAAAAACGATTTAGCTTATTCATTATCCACCTGTTTTATACCGTCATACAAAATAAAACTATTCACGAAATTATTTTACCATTTATGCTTTTTCTCATATTTTTTCTTGTCAATCAACTTTACCTTATATTTTACTTGCAAACGGTCGTAATCTTTCTTTGTGCCGTCATAATGCACCTTCGCCCTTATCGCAAAATACTTGCCTGTTTCCCCAAGAACACCTATGTCCTTCCCGATGTGTTCGTTGTAGCCCTTCACATCCTTGTCAATGGCAAACACCTCAAAATCGGCTTTCCCTGTTACAGGCATTTCCTTGTCATCTTTATAAACTCCTACTATATCCGAAAACGC
>CAKRMO010000126.1 GCA_934364765.1 uncultured Bacteroidaceae bacterium
AGCGTCCGGGCACTTTGTTCTTTGTTTCTATGCGATAGGTGTTAAGAGCTGTGCTGTGGGTGTTGTGGCCGTAGTCATATCCGGCTTCGAGCACCTTTACGTTGGCTTCCGCCACATCGGGCTTGCGGGCGAATTTGTCGCGCAGCATCTGCTTTGCCGCTTCAAGGTTGCGGTTGAAAAGCCAGCAGACGAGGCCGAGCGCAAACATATTGCGGCTTTTCAGGATGGCTTTGTTGTCCATTCCGCTGTCGGCAAGGCAGTCTTTCACCATTGTGGTTATGGGCACGGAGACTATCTCGTTTTTTATGCCAAGCTCCTTTACGGGGTCAAGGGTTGAGTAGCCGGCTTTTTTAAGGTCTGATTCCTTGAAGCTGTCCGAGTCGGTTATTATTGCGGCTGTTGGTTTGCAGAATTTGTATTGCGTGGCGAGCGCGGCGGCGTTCATTGCCACCAGTACGTCGCACATGTCGCCCGGCGTGTAAACCTTTCCGTTGCCTATGTGCACCTGAAAAGCCGACACGCCGCTTCGTGTGCCTTGCGGGGCGCGTATGTCGGCGGGGTAGTTGGGGAATGTGCAGATGTCGTTCCCCACTATGGCTGAAACGGTTGAGAAGATGTTCCCCGCAAGCTGCATTCCGTCGCCAGAGTCGCCGCTGAAGCGGACGGTAACGTTGTCTTTTTCTATAACGCCTTTGCCCTGGGGGGCGGTGGAGTTGTTTTTGCTGTCCATGTCTGTAAATGTTCTTATAATATATGCGTCTGCCGTGTTGTGTGCGGACATACGCAAGTTACTTTACCTGCAAATTTAGCTTTTTTATGGATATGCGCTTCCAAAAGCCGCGCCTATTTGCCGCGAAAAGCCTCTTTGTCTTGCCTGCAGCGGTTGCGGCTTTACAAATTGCCTGTTTTGTGTGGCGGAAACTGCAAAATTGCAACAAAACTCCTGTTTTGCGTGCCAAATGGCGCGTTGTGCCGCTTTTTCTCACCATCTTGCGCCGGCGAGCCGCGCCATCATTTCGGCCGCCCCGCATTCGCCGAGCAGCCAGAAGGCGCGGTCTTTGCCCGATGTGTGCGAAAAGTCGATAAGTCCGGCACTGTTCCGCGATTTTTCCCACAGTTCCTCAAGCGTGTTGCGGTAAACTTCGATATAGCGGCTGCCGGGGCGCAATTTTGAGTATTCCAGAAATCCCCGCAGCATCACTGCGTCAAACCACACGTCGTGCATCCTCACCCTCAGTTCGCCGTTTTCGTTTTTCGTGAAGAACCTTTCGGCGCAGGCCTTGGCAAGGGTGTCGGCTTCGAGTTTGTATCTCTTGTCGAGCGTAAGCCGGTAAAGCAATGAGGCGGCCTGGAGCATCTGCCCCGAGTTGTAGGAGAATTTTGCGCGCCCTATTTTGCCGTCAAGCCTTATGTTGTCGGAATATACCCTTTCCCCGGTGTCGTATAGGTTTTTCCGCGTCCATTCATACAGGGTCTTTCCGGCGGAGAGGTATTTTTTGTTCAGTGTGGCGGTGTATAGTTTCAGCGCAAACACGGCGGCGGGGGCGTTTGAGCAGGTGTTTTTCGACTCCTTGCGCTGTTCGCACCAGTAAATTCCGTCCCCCAATATGCTGTCGCGCCCGGAAGCCACGAAATTCCATACCGTTTCCGCCCGTCTTAGGAATTCCACGTCTTTCGAGGCGGTGTAAAGGTCGGCAAAGTCAATCCCAATCCATACATTGTCGTCATAGAAGCGGTCGGGCGCGGGGTTGTATTTGGTGTATGAGGCGTAGCCCGCAGGTTTTCTCACGGTGTCGAGATACAAATCAAGCCCCAGCGCCACAAGCCGCTTGATGGCTTTGAGGTTTTTGCGCGAGGGCCAGACTTCATACTTGGCGGCTTCTGCCGACAGTGCGCCGCTGTATGGCCAAAGGAAGGCGTGGGTGCGCGCACTTTGGGATTCTGCAAGATAGTCGGCCTTGAAACCTTCGGACGGGCTGAAATTCTCCCTAAGAAGCAGTGTGCCGCCCTCGCGGTAGTGCTTCCACACCGAGTCGCAAAGCTCCGTGCTGCGGCTGAGCCATTCCGGATGCCACACCTTTTGCGCAAGGCATTGCGCAAGCGCGCCTGCCATGACGGCTGTTGCGGCTAATATTCCCGCCTTTGTGTTCATGCTGCAAATCTAACGAAATAAATTGTGTTTGCCAAGCTGCGGAATGTCTTTCCAGGAACACCCCGAAAACTGCATCGGACATGGGAAAAACTACATCGGACATAGAAAAAATTATGTCTGATATAATTCAAACTGCATCAGACATAATTTTCCCCTTTCGCAATGTGCTGAAAAACAAACCGTTGGAGGAAAAATCTTTGTAAGGGGCATTTTGCTGAAATACAGCGTGTTATGCGCTTTTTGCAATATTGGCGGCTTTTTTGCCTTAGTCTGTTATCATTTCAAGCTTGCGCATTGTTCCGAGCATGGAGGAAACGTCTTTGCGGGCCTGTTCTTCGTCAATATCATAAGTGTCGGTGAGGCTCTTTACCAAGTCGGCCACCTCGAAATCCCCCTCGTTCATGCGCTCCCATATAACGGTAGCCGTCTCGTTAAGCGTCAGCACGTTGGTGAAGTCGATGTTTTTCACCTTGTGGGGCACAACGATGTTCTGTCCTCCAAGCGTGTGCATCTCAAAACTTTTGTCTAATCTCATTTCCGGTTTATATTTTTTTCCATTGTCATCCATTCGGGCCTGAATGCAAGCCAAAGCAGTTTAAGGTACACATGGTGGTGGAATGCGAGCAGTATGCGCCGCGCCCAAGGGTTGGCGGGCCACAGCTTTGTGTAGAGCCTCCACTTCCACGAGTTCATGCTTTCGAATTTCTTTTTCCCCCTCCGGCGGTAAGCCGTTATCCTGCCTATTATGTTTTTGTGCAGAGCCTGTTCCGTGCCGTAAACGTTGCCGTCCCCGCGCATGGTGAATTTCTCGCCGTCTGCGGCAACCACGCGGTGGGCGATAAACCTTCCGTCTTCCGTGAGTGCAAGCACAAAGTCGTTTACCTTTGCCTTTTCGCACTTTTCCAGTTTCAGCGTGTCGCGCAGGCTTTCAAAGAAAGGCTCCATGCTCCTTCCCAAAGCGGTGATGGTAACGCTGCCAACGTCATCCCTGTTTTCCAGAAGCTGTTTTATGTAAGGATAGCGCTGCATGTAAATGTCCGGGGAGCTCACTTGCATACTATCGTGGAGTTGCAAAGTTTTGCGGCATCGTCGTCGGGCAGGTTTTCAAGCCTGTAAACCGGCACGCTCTCGGCAATGCGCAGCATTGTTTCAAGAATGGCCTCGTATGAGTCTTTGTGGCACAAAAGGGTGCAGGCGGATGAAAATATGCTGACAAAGCCGTTCACTCTGTCAAGCCGTGTTATTTTGTTGCGTTCCGCCTGTACAAGGGCCACCATTGCACCCACGGGGGCGCAAAGCTGCTTGTAGCATGAAGTCTTTCCGCTCCATGGCGAGCCGTAAACCATCACCCTGCCGCCGGTGATGCGCATAATGGGGTTGTCGTCGTTCATAAGCTCGCACCCGCCGAAGTTCCTGAGCCACGACTGCGAATGTGTGCTTTTCCCCGTGCCGCTCTTTCCGAGGAACATATACCCTTTGCCTTCGTAGAGCACGGTTGAGGAATGCACCGCCACGGTGGCGAGATGGCTTGTGGCGAATGTGTATGAAACCATTATGGCGTTGGAGAGCGCGGGGATGTAGTTGTCGTCCCGGGGCAGCACCGCGATGCGGGCGTTCCTGAAGTCGGGGGTCATGTCAATAACCGCCATAGGCTTGTTTATGGAATTGCAGAACGCCACGACAAGGCTGTTGTCCACGCGCTTGAGCATTTTGTATTCGGAATCGCCCGACGGGAATTTCTTTACCAGCTCCAGCTCGTCCATGTCCGGGCGGTACAGGTCGTCAACGGTGATGTGGAGCACGGTGTCCTTTTCCGCGCTTTCGGCAATGAACGGCTGGAACGCCGGGGCAATCTCCGACGCCTTTCCGTAGGCGTGAACATAGTCCGCCCTTACGGTGTGTCCGGCAATGCTGTATGTCTGCGTTTCCGTCATCCCGCTATTCTTGGTGATCCACCCCGAAAGCCTCGTCTATTTTCTCGTTGCTCTCCTGGTGCACCGCGTTCGAAACCGAATTGAACTTGAATTCCTCCGTGGGAAGCTGCTTGAGCAAAGCGCCTTCGTCAAGATAGTTCTTGCGCACTTTCAGGAACTTTTTGTTGGCTTTCTTCTCGCTTCTGGAATAGTATATTATGCAAAGGCGGTTGGGATCGTTGAGCGTCTTGGCGAAGTGTGCCTTCAGCTGTAGGGAGAAAAACGGGCGGTCGAGCAGGAACTTCGTGCGCTTCTGGAAGTTGGCGTCCTCTATTCTCTGCACCGGCGTTATGTAAACCGTGGAGTCTCTCATGGAGTCGCCCACGCCGAAGACATAAACCGCGCCTTTTGTCGCCAGGCTTTTGTTTTGCGCAAAACCAAGGGCGGCGCACAGGGCGAATATGATTGTGAGAAAAGT
>CAKRMO010000127.1 GCA_934364765.1 uncultured Bacteroidaceae bacterium
GTCAACAGCCTTGGTAACGCCCTTGCCGCCGAAGCGGTTCTTGTCGCCGTCGCGAAGCTCAAGAGCCTCGTTCTCGCCGGTTGATGCGCCTGAGGGAACGCTTGCGCGGCCCATCACGCCGGTTTCCAATGTTACTTCAACCTCTACGGTTGGATTGCCTCTTGAATCGAGGATTTCTCTTGCATGAATTTTCTCAATCTTCATAATAATATGATTTTGACTTTATTTCCGACACAAAAATAATTCTTTTTTCGCAATGTCTGCGTTGTGGCAAAATTATTTTTCCCGGTCATGAAACGATATTCCGCAAAATGGCGGTTTGCCGCCACGGTTGCCGTGCATTTTGAAACAGCAGTTGGCAATGGGGCGTTCTTTGCGGCGCGTCTCAGCCCATTTTGGTGATGAGCGGGATGATGTTGGCGGTGAAAAGCCTCACCGAAATCGCCAGCAGTATTATGCCGAAGAACTTGCGCATTAGGTATATGGCGGCGGGGCTTATCTTGCGCTCCACCCAGTCTATGGCGCGGATTACAACGTAAACCGTGAGGCAGTTGAGCACCAAGGCGATGATTATGTTTGTCGAGGCGTATTCGGCTTTCAGCGACAGGAGCGTTGTGAACGAACCCGCACCTGCGATTAGCGGGAACACCACCGGGACGAGCGTGGCCTCCTTTATGGGGCCCATGTTCTTGAAGATGGTTATGTCGAGTATCATTTCGAGCGACATCAGGAACAGCACCAGCGAGCCGGCAATTGCGAACGACTGTATGTCAACGCTGAAAAGCTTGAGCATCGCGTCGCCGGCAAGAAAGAAGCCGAACAGGAGCGCGAAGGAAATGGACGAAGCCTTCCACGCGCTCACAGGCCGCCCCTGGTTTTTGAGGCTTATTATTACCGGCGTTGAGCCGAATATGTCGATAACGGCAAACAGCACAATGAACGCGCTGATGATTTCCTGGAAGTTCAGGCGCGAGAGGATGTAGTCTAATGAAAAGAGCGATGATACCATATATTACCATTTAACTGTGTCGAAAATCTTGTCGGCCGCGCCCGCGTTTGAGTTTATGTAGCCGCCCGCCGCCTTTCCTGCCTTGCTGCGGCTTTCCTCGTTGCCTGTCAGCAAATCCATTGTCATTGCAAACGTGTGGGGCGAGGTTATCTCGAAACACCCGCCGAGTTGCAGCAGCATTTCCGCCTCGCGGAATTTGTGGTGGTTCGGGCCTATAATCACGGGGATGCCGTAAACCGCCGCCTCGGGCACATTGTGTATTCCCACGCCGAAGCCCCCGCCAACGTAGGCTATGTTGCCGTAGCGGTAAATGGACGACAGCATCCCGTAGGTGTCAACAATAAGGCAGTCGTATGCGCCCATGTTTCCTGCGGCTTGGGTCATGCGCACGGCGGGGCGTTCCAAGGCTCCGAGTATGCGGCTTATGTGGCTTTCGTTCACCACGTGGGGCGCAAGGATGAGCTTCATGTTTTTGTGGGTGTTGAAGTAGGGGATTATTATGTCCTCGTCGGGTTCCCACGAACTCCCTGCCACAAGCACGTTGGCGGCGCCTTGGGCAAATTCTTTGGCAGCCTCCACATCCTTTGCCGCCTTGCGTATGTCGCTCACGCGGTCAAAGCGCGTGTCGCCCGAAACTGTTACGTTTTCTATGCCTATGCTTTCGAGCAGGCGGCGCGAGTCGTCATTCTGCACAAAGAGCCTCGTGAAGTTGTTGAGCACCTTGGCGTATTGCCGTCCGTAGGGGCGGAAGAATATCTGCTCCTTGCGGAAAATCGCCGAGACGCTGTAAACTTCGCATCCCGAGCGGTGGAGCTCGTCTATGAAGTTTTTCCAGAATTCGTACTTAATGAAAAACGCCTTTTCGGGACGCACCATGCGCACAAAGCGGCGGGCGTTGCGGCAAGTGTCGAAAGGCATGTAGCAAACGATGTCCGCGCCGTTGTAGTTCTTTCTGACCTCATAGCCCGAGGGCGAGAAGAATGTGAGCAGTATCTTGTATTCCGGATGCCGCCTGCGCACTCGCTCCATGAGCGGCCTGCCCTGTTCGAACTCGCCGAGCGACGAGGCGTGAAACCACACATAGCGGTCGTTGGTGCGTATGGCGCGCGCCAGAATGCCGAAAGTCTCGGCGTGTCCGTCAAGCAGCAGCCTTGCCTTGGAGTTGAAGAGCGAGGCAACCTTGATGCAAAAAATGTATAGGTATATCCCCAGCGAATACATCATGCCCCGGCTTGGTTTTCCTTGTGTCCCAGCACGCTTATTGCGCGGTCCATGCGCCTTAGCGTCTCCTCTTTGCCGAGGAAGGCGGATATGTCGAACACGTGCGGGCCTATTCCCTCGCCCACTATGGTGAGGCGGAAGGCGTTGAGCACATTGCCCGTGCCGTATCCCTTTCCGGCAATCCACTCCATTACGTGCCTGTCCTGGTTTTCTATCGAGAAGTCGTCGAGCGAGGCGAGCAGTGCGCGCAGTTCCGCCATTACTTCGGGCGAATCCTGTTTCCAGCGTTTTTTCACCGTTTTCGCATCGTATTCTTCGGGAGCCACAAAGAAGAACTTGCACAGGGGCCAAAGCTCCTTTACGAAGTTCACGCGCCCTTTCATCATCTCAACCACTTCGGTTACGCGCTCCATTGTCTCGTTTATGCCGTTGGCCTTCAGTATTTCGTCAAAGGCCGGCGCAAGCTCTGCGGAGGGTGTGCGGAGTATGTATTCGTGGTTGAACCACTGGGCTTTCACAAAGTCGAACTTCGCCCCGCTGCGGCTGCAATGCTCGAGCCTGAACTTGCCCACAATCTCGTCAAGCGTCATAATCTCCTCGTCGTCGCCGGGGTTCCATCCCAAGAGCGCGAGGAAGTTAATCACCGCCTGGGGCATATATCCGCTCTCGCGGTAGCCCGATGATATTTCGCCGCTTTTGGGGTCGTGCCATTCGAGCGGAAACACCGGGAAGCCCAGGCGGTCGCCGTCGCGCTTCGAGAGCTTGCCCTTGCCGTCGGGCTTGAGCAGGAGCGGCAGGTGTGCGAACCTCGGCATGGTGTCCTGCCAGCCGAGCGCACGGTAAAGCAGCACGTGGAGCGGGGCTGACGGAAGCCATTCCTCGCCGCGTATCACGTGGGTGATTTTCATCAGATGGTCGTCAACCACATTGGCAAGGTGGTAGGTGGGCAACTGGTCTGCCGACTTGTACAGCACTTTGTCGTCGAGCACCGAGGAGTTTATCACAACCTCCCCGCGTATCATGTCGTGGACGTGTATGTCTTCACCGCCCTCCACTTTGAGGCGCACAACATACTGCGCCCCGCTGCCTGTGAGAGCCTTCACCTCTTCGGGCGCAAGCGTGAGCGAGTTGCGCATGGAGTTGCGCGTGGTTGCGTCGTATTGGAAATTGGGCGTTTTCTCCCTTGCCGCCTGAAGCTCTTCCGGGGTGTCGAACGCTATGTAAGCCTTGCCCTCGTTGAGTAGTTGGTCGGCGTATTTTTTGTATATATCCCTGCGTTCCGACTGGCGGTAAGGGCCGTATTCGCCGCCGAAGCTCACGCCCTCGTCGAACTTGATGCCGAGCCATTTGAACGATTCGAGAATGTATTCCTCCGCTCCCGGCACAAAGCGGTTTGAGTCGGTGTCCTCTATTCTGAATATGAGTTTTCCGCCGTGCTGGCGGGCGAACAGGTAGTTATATAATGCCGTGCGCACTCCGCCTATGTGCAAAGGCCCTGTGGGGCTTGGCGCAAAACGCACGCGAACCATATTGCTTTCCATTGGTTTATCTGCTTGTAATTGACGTGCAAAGTTACGCAAATTCGCGCAACCTGCAAAAGGGCGTGCCTTGCAGTGTGTTTTGCCTAAAAAGGCGGGCGGCTGTGCTGTACGGACAGCCGGCATAGGTCATGCGTTTTCCGATGCAGTAAGTGAAACAGTGCCGTTTGTTTTGTATTCCCCGAAAACTACATCGGATGCAGGAAAAACTACATAGGACATAGAAAAAATTATGTCTGATATAATCCGGACTACATCAGACCTTTTTTTGACGTTTGCAAACCTTTGAAAAATAACAGCTTACAAAAGATTTTAAAAATCGGACAATCGCTTGCCAATCAATGGCTTGGGGAAAAACTCCTTTCGTGCCCTGCGGCGGGGTGCAGACAAAAACCCCGCAACAGTGGCGGAAAGGCACAAGTTGCGGGGTTGTTTGTTTTGCGTGCGTTGGGCTTTTCGTTTTGACAGCCTTCCGCAAAAGGTTCTTGGGGCGGTTAAAGCTCCTTTATGTATATGTCGCGGAAGTATGTGCGGCTGCCGTGGGCCTGAAGCTCAATCTGCTCCACCGGGAATATTTTTTGGTTGCGGTCCCAGTAGTTTTCGAGCGTTATGTTGTCAACCACTTTCACGCCGTTGAGAATAACCGTAACTTTCTCCCCGCGCATTATTATGTGGAAGCTGTTCCATTCGCCGAGCTTGTTGTCTGCCACCTGCGAGGGTTTGCTTTCGTTCTTCTGGTTGTTGTAGAGTCCTCCCGAACCC
>CAKRMO010000128.1 GCA_934364765.1 uncultured Bacteroidaceae bacterium
ATTTTGCGTGTAAAAGGGGATATCGACGCGCAATTCACAAAGACAATCGTGAAGGGAAAGCTGAATGCAAGGCTCTCGGCACTCGACATACAGAAACTTTCGGGAGGCGAAAAGCCCATAAAGCTTTCCACCCGCTCTGAAGCCACATTCTACGCCAGCAGCAACATGGGCGTTTACGGCATAGACGCAAGGGTTGACAGCATTATGTTTCATGTTGACAGCGGAAGAAGTTTCCGCGCCAAAGACCTGCTTGTGAAGCTCGACAACCACCGCGATTCCCTTTACGCCAAGGTTTCGGCTGGCGACCTTCACATTACGGCCTACAGCCGCAATAACATAGACCGCATATCGGCACAGGCGGGAAAGTTCATCGCCGCGCTCGACAGGCAGATAAAGCAAAAACGCCTTGATCAGGAGGCTTTGCGCAAACAGTTGCCGGCACTCAGCCTTATGGTTGACGCGGGAAATGACAATCCGCTAAGCAATTTCCTGAAATACCATGGCGGATATTCGTTCAACCAACTGTTCCTGCACTTGCAAAGCGACCCGCATAACGGAATAGACGGTACGGGCTATGTTCACAGTCTGAACACCGGCTCTATCCTGCTCGACACGATGAACATATCGCTTTATCAGGACACAACCGGATTGCGCCTCAAGAGTCTTGTTCACAATGCCACCAAGCGCAACCCCTATATATTCACCGCCAGCCTTGACGGCTACCTGCTTAATGACGGGGCTGGCGTGGAAATGGTTTACAAGGACAAGAAAGGCGTTGAGGGCATGAATCTCGGAATGCGGGCGTTGCTTACCGACAGTGGGACCACTTTCCATATGTATCCCGAAAACCCGGTAATAGCATACCGCAGGTTCAAGGTGAACAAAGACAACTACCTTACGCTTTTTGATGACAACACCATACAGTCGGACATAGATTTGCTGGCAGACGACGGCACAGGCTTGAAAGTGTATGGCGACCGCACTGATTCGGTTAGCGACATAACGGTGAGCGTGAACAAGGTGAACCTGCGCGAGCTTACGTCCTCAATACCTTTTGCGCCTTTGATTTCGGGCTTTCTTTCGGGCGACCTGCACGTAACCAAGGAGAACGAGAAAATAGCCGCCGCCTACGACCTTGGCGTTAAGGACATGGGCTATGAAGGCGCACCGCTCGGCGACATAGGTCTTGCTGGCACTTACTTTCCGATGCTCCAAAAGGAGGCGCACTACATAAACACTTCTGTTACGCGTGGCGGCGAAGAGGTGGCAAATCTCGACGGAACATATTATGGAAAGACAGACTCCCTGAACGCGTGCCTGCAACTTGAGAAATTCCCCACCGAGATGCTCAATGGCTTCACGGGAGAGACGCTCGGGCTTGGCGGGTATCTCGGCGGCGATCTTGATTTGACGGGGACAACCTCAAAGCCCATGCTCAACGGAAAGGTTTTGCTCGACTCCGTAAGGGTTTATTCCGACATATACGGCATAAATCTTAGAATACAAAACGATTCGGCAATTGTCAGCAACAGCGTACTCCACCTTGACACCCTGAACTTTTACTCAACCAACAACAACCCGCTTGTGGTTGACGGAAACTTGGATTTCAGCAACCTTGACAATGTGAACATGAATATGAAGGTCAGGGCGCAGAACTTCAAACTAATCAACTCCAAGCAAACGGCAAAGTCGGAGGTTTACGGCACAGTGTATTCCGACATAAATGTAACGGTGCAGGGAACGCTGTCAAACCTCTTTGTTTACGGAAACCTTAACGTGCTTCCCAAGACCGATGTGTCGTATGTGCTTAAAGACAGTCCGCTGTCTGCCGAAAACGACTTGAACTCGCTTGTGAGTTTCGTGGATTTCAGCGATACAGCCGCAATTCCCGCCAAGAGGGAAGAGGCAACGGGACTCACCATGATGCTGGCGGTGAACATTAATGATGCAGCCCACTTGCACTGCGACATAAACGATGACAAGCAGAGCTACATTGACGTGGAGGGCGGCGGAAACCTAACGCTCAAATATACGCCCACAGGCGAAATGTTCCTCACAGGACGCTATACGATGAACAGCGGCGAGATGAAATACGCCCTGCCTGTGATACCGCTGAGGACTTTCTACCTCACGGAGGGAAGCTACATAGAATTTACCGGGGAGCCGATGAACCCCACGCTTAACATTGCCGCAAAAGAAAGGGTCAAGGCTTCGGTGAACGACAACGACAAGCCGCGCTCCGTAAACTTTGACGTGGGACTGAAACTCACCCAGCCGCTCAACAGAATGGGGCTGGAGTTCACAATAGAAGCCCCCGATGACCAGACGATACAAAACCAGCTCGCCTCAATGTCGGCGGAACAGAAAAACAAGCTTGCCATATCAATGCTCGCCACAGGGCTGTATCTTGAGGAAAGCAATGCCTCCAACGGATTGAAGACAAGCAACGCGCTCAATGCTTTCCTGCAAAACCAAGTGCAGCAGATAGCAGGCAAGGCTCTGAAATCTGTTGATTTGAGCGTGAGCGTTGAAGACGGAACTTCGGCAACCGGCGAGTCGAACACCGACTATTCGTTCCGGTTTGCCAAGAAATTCTGGGGCAACAGGGTGAATGTGGTTATAGGGGGACACGTGTCAACCGGAGAGGATGCCCGCAACGATGCAAGCAGCTTCATCGACAACATATCCCTTGAATACCGTATTGACAACAGCGCGAAGCGTTACGTGAGACTGTTTTACGACCATAACTCCCAGGACCCGCTCGAAGGAAGTCTTACGGAAGCCGGCGCGGGCTTGGTGTTGAGGCGGAAGGTTGAGAAGTTCGGGGAGATATTCACCTTTTGGAAAAAGAACGACAGCAGTTCGCCCAAATCTCAAGGCAAAAAACGCAAAAAGGCTAAAACGACAAAAGCCAACGCAGAGGTAAAGCGCGAAGAGGGCGGCAGTCAAAACAACAATGGCAACAATAAATGATACGCATACATTATATATATAGGAGGCTTGCCGAATTGCGCAAAGACATAAGCCGCAGCAGTAAGGGGGCAGTCAGTCAAAACTTGCTGTTCATTGCGTCATGCCTTGTAGTGGCGGCAATATTAATGCCGTCATGCTCTACCACATCCAACATTCCAGAGGACGAACAGCTTTATACAGGCATAAAGTCAATAGACTACAAGGGCATCAAACGATCTTCGAAGCCGGAAAACGATTCGGCAGGAATAATAAAATCGATAGCCGATGCCGCCCGCACGGTTGACAACCTGCTAAACTCCAAGAACGCGGGGAAGGACTTGCTTGGGCTTGCCGGCGGGGCGGACACTTTGGGCGAAAAGGAACGCCGCATTGCCGACAAGCAGAAACGCGCCGCCGATGCAGAGGCGTGGGAAAACGCCAGCGTGGAAGTTGACGGCGTGCTTGCCTATCCGCCAAACGCCTCGCTTTTCGGCAGCTCGTCTTTGAGGCACCCGCTTCCGATGGGACTTTGGTTCTACAACGGCTTTGTAAATTCAAAGACATTCATCGGCAAATGGATTTTCAAGAACTTTTCGCAGAAGCCCAAATACATTTCTATGGTAAATCCCGAACTCCGTGCCCGAGTGGCCACAAACACACTCCACAACTATGGCTACTTTCATGGGGATGTGGGCTATGAGATACTTCCATACGCCAACAACCGCAAGGCAAAGGTGAGATATTTCGTAACCCCACGCGATGTGTTCCGCTTCGATTCAATTGCCTACATTAACTATCCGCCCGAAATAGATTCGCTGATACGCAGCAAGAAAGAATGGCCGAAGCGTCTGCTTCACAAAGGCGACCAGTTCAGTGCGGCGAAAATAAGCGAGGAGAAAACCCGCTTGCGCAACCTTTTCCGCAACAACGGCTACTATTATTTCAACCCTGACTATACGGTGTTTTCCGCAGATACTTTTGCAGTTCCCGGCAAGGTGCAGCTGCGCGTGCAGCCGGCCAAGGACATTCCCGAAAATGCAAAGAGAAAGTGGTATTACGGAAAGAAAATAGTGTATATAAACGCAACTCCCGGCGACACTGCGGTGAAACACGTAACACGCGGCGATTTTGAATTTTATTACCCCGGGCGGCGCATCCCCCTTCATTCAAGCCTTTGGAAGCAAAACGTGTTTTCGATGCGCGGAAGGCCGTACAGCTATTTGGAACAGAGTTTCACAACTTCCAAGCTCAGCAGTCTGCAGGTGTTCAGCTCAATCGACATGAACTATTTCCCACGCGACACAACAGGCACAAGCGACACTCTTGACGTTTACCTTTTCGCCAAACTCGACAAGTCATACGAGTCAGAGTTCAACATGAACGTAACAGCCAAGAGCAACGACCAAGTGGGCCCCGGCGCATCGTTCGAGATAGCCAAACGCAACGCTTTCCGTGCCGGCGAGAGGTTGAGCTTCAGGATATACGGTTCGTATGAGTGGGAAACGGGCACCCGCCGCCACGACCGCAACGATCTGCTTAATTCCTACGAATTGGGAAGCTCCATTG
>CAKRMO010000129.1 GCA_934364765.1 uncultured Bacteroidaceae bacterium
TCAAGCCGCTCTATGGCGCATCCCGAAAGCGAAAGCGCGCATTTGAAGTAGTGCTTGTTGCTTTCCGCCATGCTTATCAGCGTCTTCAGGGCGGGGATGTACGACTTCTCGGCGGTTTCGGTTATGCTGCGGGCGTTCTCGTAGTCATCGTAATAGTAGTGGTCCGTCCCTATGTCGAAGAAACGGTAGCGTTTCAGGTGTATGTTCTGATGTATTTCAAAATACAGGCATATCGTTTTCATGTCGTTTTCTTATTTTTCAGTTGTGGTAGTATCTGTGAAATGTAAGTTCGTATAGTTTCCTGATTTTCTGCCCCACCTTTTCCCATGTAATTTGGTCAACTTCCTTTTTGCCCTCGTCCTTGAGGTATTTGTAGAGTGCGTCGTTGGTGCAGATGGAATACATTGCGTCGGCCATTGCGTTGATGTCCCAATAGTCGAGCTTTATGCAGTTTTTCAGGATTTCGGAGCAGCCGGATTGCTTGCTTATTATCGAAGGCACTCCGCACTGCATGGCCTCAAGCGGCGATATTCCGAAAGGCTCCGACACGGAGGGCATTACGTAAACGTCGCTTTTGCAGTATGCCTCGTAAACCTGGTTGCCTTTCATGAACCCCGGGAAATGGAAGCGGTCGGTTATGCCACGGCGTGCCGCGAGACCAATCATCGCGTTCATCATGTCCCCGCTCCCCGCCATGCAGAACCTTATGTGGCGCGTGCGCTGCAGCACGAGCGTGGCCGCCTCAACGAAATATTCCGGCCCTTTCTGCATCGTGATTCTCCCGAGAAAGGTTACGATGCGCTCCTTGCGCTCCTTGAGCGGAAGGCGGCGGGCGATGATTTCCTCCTTTTCGGGTTCGAGCGGATAGACAGCATTGTGTACGGCGAAGCATTTGTCCGGGTTCTGGTGGTAATGGTTTATTACTGTTTGCCGTGTGAGCTCGCTCACGCACATTATGCAGTCGGCGTGGTCCATTCCGTCTTTCTCTATGCCGTAAACGGTTGGGTTCACGTGTCCCCTGCTGCGGTCGAAATCGGTTGCGTGAACGTGGATTACAAGCGGCTTGCCCGAAACCTGCTTTGCGTGTATTCCCGCAGGGTATGTGAGCCAGTCGTGCGCGTGAATGATGTCAAACTGCTGCTGGCGTGCCACCACTCCCGCCACTATGGAATAGTTGTTTATTTCCTCGTTGAGGTTGTCGGGGTATCTGCCGGAGAAGTTTATGCAGCCGAGGTCGTCGGTGTGGCGGTAGTTGAAGTCTGCGTAAATATGGTTCCGCAGGTCGTAGTAAAGCTCCGGCGACATTCTGTGCCCTATCCGTTGCCCAACATAATCGCGGTTGACATCGCGCCACACAACAGGCACGTTGTTCATAGGTATGATGTTGAGGAAAGAGCGGTCTTCGTCTCCGTGCGGATTGGGGAGGCACAGGGTTATGTCCATGTCCCCCTGTTCTGCAAGCCCCTTGGTTATTCCGTAGCTTGCAGTTCCAAGGCCGCCAAGGATATGGGGAGGAAACTCCCAACCGAACATTAGAACTTTCATATTGTTTCCTCTTTAGTTGTTTTCGTTGTATTTTTCGAGCAGCCTTTCCGCCCTCAGGATGCCGCTCACGCTCATGGCGAAGGCAAACGCCCCTCTTCCGTGGAAAGGCGGGTCGCCGTCAAACAGTTCAGGCAGCGTGCCGATGAAGTGGTATGACATTTCCTCGTCAAAGCCTATCAGTTGGCGTTCTATGTATGTAAGTCCGCTGCGCTTGTAAACTTTCAGGTATGCCTCAAGATAGAACCCCATGAGCCACGGCCACGCCGTTCCTTGGTAGTAGCAGCGGTCGCGCTGTTGCGGCGGTCCGGCGAATATGGGGTTGTAGCCTCCGCTTTTGGGGCTTAGCGAGCGCATTCCCTTGGGTGTTACAAGCTCGCGTGTGCAGATGTCGAGCACGGTTTTTCTGTCGGCGGGCGAAAGTGGCGAATGGTCAAGGGCAACGGCGAATATTTGGTTCGGCCTTACGCTCCAGTCGGGCGTTGTGCCGTCAACGTAGTCGAACAGGTAGCCGTAGGTGTTCAGGAAAGTCTTGCTGAACGAGGCTTCCACTTTTGCCGTTATCGATGCCGTTTCGTATAATGACGCAGTTTCCTCTTCCGTGCCGAACTCCTGTATAAGTTCTGCCTGGAATTTAAGCGCGTTGTACCAAAGTGCGTTAAATTCCACAATGTATCCCGAACGCGGCACCAGCGGCTTGCCGTCGATTACGGAGTTCATCCATGTTACCGCCTTTTCGCGCCCTCCGGAATACACAAGTCCGTTGTCGTGTACGAAAAGGTTGGGGTGTTTGCCGGCGATGATGAAGCTTATGATTTCGTTGAGCAGCGGGCCGTATTTTGTGTAGCAGTCTTTGGGGGACACGAGCTTGGCGTATTGCTGTATGCACCATGTTGCCCACAAAGGCACATCGGGTTTCTCCATCTCGTATATGCTTACGGAGAGGGGGCGGCTGCCCATGAAGTCGCGTATGCCTTTTGCGAAAGTGTCCATATAGGCTTCAAACAGTTTTGTCTCGCCAATGTTCAGCGTAAGCCCGGGCATTGCCACAAGCATATCCCTTGCGCGGCATTTGAACCACGGCCAGCCGGCAATTATGTAGTGTTCGCCGTTTTCCTCAATCTTGAACTGGTGGGCGGCGTGTACAAGGCACTGGTAGAAATTGCCTATCCCTTCGTGCTTGTCAACCTCCTTGTCCATTTGCTTTTTCATTTGTGCGGGCCGCATCTCGCCCAGCCCGGCACTGAACACTATCTGCTCGCCCTTGCGTATGTCAACCTCGAAATATCCCGGGACAACAAGGTCTTCGTTTGCCTCGTAGCCGCGTTCGCGCTCGCGCGGATAGTCAAGGCCGAGATACCATTGAGGGTCGTAAACAAACTCGCTCTTCTTGTTGAGCTGCATATACAGGTCGGGGTAGCCGTTGTAAAGGCACATCCTTATGCCGTTGGCTATCGGTGAGTAGTTAAGGTTTGCCGCCCAGTTTTCGTGGGTGAACTGGTTGGCGCAGCGGAAGGCGAGAAACGGCTTGAAGCGCAGCTTTGTCTTTGAGTGCGCGTCAAGCAGGGTGTATCTGATGAGTATTCTCGGCTCGCCCGATTGGAATGCGATTTCCTTTTGCAGCACAACGCCTCCCACGCGGTATGTGGTTATTGGCACTTTGAACCACTCGAAGTGGTTTATGTATTTGTGTCCCTTGGGGCTGTAGTTGTCGCCCTGGTATTTGTGCAGGCCGAGGTTGAACTCCGCGCCGTGCTGTATCACCGTTTCGTCGAGCGATGAAAGCAGCACATGGCTTTTGTCGTCCATAGTCGGTATGGGAACTACAAGCAGGCCGTCGTACTTGCGGATGTTGCAGCCGGTGAGGGTGGTCGATGCATACGAACCGCCTTTGTTGGTAAGCAAAACCTCCTTGTACAGGCTTTCCTGAAGGTTTGTCATCTGGGGCTTGTCGAACTTTAGGTAGCTCATGGTAACGTTAGTCTTGTTTTGTTTTCAAAGTTAGCCCTTTTTTGTTGAAATGCATACATTGCAAACATACTTTTTTGCGTTTTGCAATTTATTTTACGGCGGGCGCGGAAAAAGAAGTGGGTATGCACCGGAATTTTTACCGGTATGCCGGTGCGTCCCTCAATATACGGAGGGAAGCCGCCTTTTGCGGATTTTTGGATAATCTGCTGAAAAACAAGGGTTTGTACAAATAACGAGAATGGCATGTAAGTTCTTGTTTTTCTGCGTGTTGCAAAAGCAAAAATTATGTCTGATGTAATTTTTCCTACGTCAGACATAATTTAAACTACATCGGACATGGTTTTTTCTACATCGGATGTAGTTTTGGGGAAATACGCGCAAGGCATTACGCCGTGTGCGTAGCAGGGCTTGTATTATGCTTTTCCCAAATGCCTATAACGGTGTCGGCTGTTTCGTCCACTGGCTTGGATGCGTCAATCCAGTGGAGCTTTATCCCGCGACGCTCCATTCCGCGAAACCATGTCATTTGGCGTTTGGCGAACTGCCTTATGGCGATGTTGAGTTTGCCGAACATTTCCTCGTAGGTGATTTCCCCAATGGCGTAGAGCGTTACATATTTGTATTCCAAGCCGTAGTACATGAGTTCTTCGGGAGTTATGGGGGCGGGGAATGCCGTTTGGCTGTTTGCCTCCGCCATTCCTGTCAGCGATTTGATTTCGTCAACCATGCCGGCTTCGAGCCTTTCCTCAAGTCTTTTCGTGATTCTCTGCCACCGCAGCTCCCTCGGAATTTCAAGGCAGAAATTCTCGCTTTCGGGTTTGGAAAATTCTTCGGGCTTCACAGGGTGCTTGCTGTAATAGTCCTCTATCTCTATTGCGCGTATGGCGCGTTTCGGCGTGTCTGTGTCGGTTGTGTTGTGCAGTTTCTTGCCGTAGCTTTTCAGTATCTCCGTAAGTTCTCCAAGCCCTTTCCCCGCGAGGCTTTCGCGCAGCGGCGCGT
>CAKRMO010000130.1 GCA_934364765.1 uncultured Bacteroidaceae bacterium
ATATATATGCGTCGATGAGGCAGTTGAGGTAGGCGGAGATAGTTTCGTTCTTTATCTTCAAACCTTTGACCGGCATAAACGTACTGGCAAGCCGTGTGGGATTTGTAAGGGAGCCCACGGCAGAGGCAATGACATTAAGCAATTCGTCAAGAGTTTCCGTATTGGCACGCAAATGGTTGCGCTCTATTACGTCTTTAATGTATGTAAGCCGGAAAAGGTCTTGCAGGTATTTTGATTTTTCTTCGTGTGTGTTTTTCTGCATTACCAACGGCATTCCACCATATGCGACAAACTCGCGCCATGCAAAACGTTTCTCATTGGGATAAGCCGCGTAAAATTCGTCATAGGTTAGTGGGGTGATATGTATCTCTTCGCCCCTGTCACGGAAAGCGGTGGCAACATCAGAAGATAACATCTTGGAATTGCTGCCAGTTACATAGACATCGACGTTCGGCAGACTTTTTAGTCCTAACAGCACATCGACGAAAGTAATTTTAGAATCAGATTCGTGAGGAAGGAAAGGATTTTTGAGTGCCTCCACCATTTGTATTTCATCAAGGAAAATATAATGTTCCTTAGTGGTGTCGTTTGCCATTTGGCGTAGATACGTTCCCAGTTCCATTGGGTTGCGATAACGTGCATTGATGTCGTTATCCAGTTCGAGCGTAATGATTTGTTCTGGCGCAATGCCTTCATGCAGAAGATAATCACGATAGAGCACTCCTAACAAATATGATTTGCCGCACCGCCTTATCCCCGTTATAATCTTTATCTGACCGTTCATGCGGCTGTCTATTAGTCTTTGAAGATTTCTTTTGCGCTCAATTTTCATATTCGTAAAGGGTATATTTGCGGTTATCCGCATTTTTACCCTGCAAATATAAGGATAAATGCCCTATTTGGGCGGTTCGTGTCAGATAATTAGAGGGTATTTTTGCGGTTATCCGCATTTTTTACCTCTAACGGTGAAATTCAACGTACGCTGGTGAAGATGCGGTCAACGTATTTCTCCACGTCCATTGTCTCCACGATGTAGAAGTGGCTGTATTGCGGATGCAGCACCACAAGGAATGTGCGGTCGATGCTTATGCCGTAGTTTTTGGCGAGGATGCGCTTGTAAACCGCCTGTTGCAGGGAATAGTGCACAAACGCGCAATCGGGCAGTGGCGAGTATGCGCCGAAACCGTGGCGGTTCCAGCATTTCATGTTCGGCTTGCCGTTTATTCCGGGACTTGCCCCGGCATCCACTACTTTGGTGGAGCGTTTCCAGTCGAACATCAAAAGTTTCCCGTTCTTCTCGGCAACCAAATCGGGCGAGCCGGCAATTCGCGCCTCCGCGTCGTAAATCGGCCATTCGGTGCGGTAGGGCTTTATGCCGGCGCGGCTGATGAAATCCAGAAAATAAGAAAATTCCCTGCCCACGTCCACGTATTTGTCGCACCTTAGGGTTGGCGAGTCGAAGCGCAGACGGAACGAGCTGTTTGTCTTTCGCCCGAGAAACCAGTTCTCTATCTGTGCGTGCATATGCGTGCCGGTTTCGGCTGCCTCACGCGAGGCGAACGCCCATTTGTCGAGAAACACGTTGGGCGAGCATTGCTCCTCCCTTGCCTTCCGTTCCGCCGTTGCGTTGGCGTCGAATGCGGAAAACAGTTCCGAGACCACCGTTGTTACCGACTTCATGGCGTCGCAGCCTTTGTAGAGATAGGTGTGGGTTTCGGGGATGAAAACGATGTCATCATCGCGGTCGAAATGATGCTCGACGTTATAGCCCTCGTTGCAGCCGCTTTCACCGCCAACGTTGCCGTCAGCGTCTGTTTCGCACAGGCAGGTGCGTTCCTCAAGTGTCAACGGTTCGCAGTCGGCATAGGGCGCAGTTTCAAAACACTCTATTCCTGCACGTCCCAGATAGCCCTCGCGCAAGCCTGTGCGTGCGGCGAGTTCCGCGCTTACGCGTGAGAACCTGCGGAATGAGGAAGGCTTTTCGCGCACGCTGTTGTCGTATGGTATGGGTGGGAAAAGTTTCAGGCTGTTTATGAGCGACAGCACAAAGTTGCAGCATATTCCGCAGGATTCCACAACCTGTTTTTCGGCAAAACGCACTACTGCCCAGCCTCTTGCGGTGAGCAGGGAGTCGCGCAGGGAGTCGCTGCTGTCCTCAATATAGTGGCGCGGCGTGAAGTCGGGCAGCGTGTAAGGCTCGTCAATTTCCAGGTCGATGGCAACGCCCTTGTTTTCCCTGTCGCAAAGGAGTATTGAGGCGCGGTAGGTGTATCCGCCGTCGGTGAACTTGAAGCAGCCGCCGGTTATCACTTCAAGCGCGGAAGCGGCGAGAGCCTTTTCCAAGCGTCCGGCAAACAATTTCTCCACCGGCGTTGCGGGTGCGTCGCTGCGGCGGTATGGATATATTGCCGTGCCTTTGTCGGGGAAGATGAAGTAGGGATATACCGCATCGGAGCGGGAACTTGCATGGGAGTATCGGGTTTTGTTCATCGGGCGTGGGGTGTTGCAGGGGTGGCATCGCAGCCGTTTTTTCTTAACCCTCTGTATTAAAGGGAATTACCTGCTTTTAAGAGAGTTTCGTAAGATATTGTCAGTCAAAGGCTTGCAATGACGAAAACTATGTCCTATGCAGGAAAAACTACATCAGACATAATTTGAACTACATCGGACATAGTTTTTTCTATGTCCGATGTAGTTTTGCGGTATAGGCACACGGAGCAGATTGCGGCTTTAACGGCAAGCCGGAATTATGCGCCTTGGGATTTACTTTCTTATGATTGTCGCCTCGCGGTCGGGACCGACTGAAACTATCTTTATTGGACGCTGAAGCTGTTGCTCAAGGAATGCGATGTAGTCCTTGAAAGTCTGTGGGAACTCGTCTTCCGACTTCACCTTTGTGAGGTCGATGTTCCAGCCCTTTATTTCGGTATATACAGGTTTGCAGCCCTCGGTGTCGAAAGGCATTGTCTCTGTTTTTTCGCCGCTTGGCAACTCGTAGGCAGTGCAAGCCTTTATCGTTTCGAAGCCGTCGAGCACATCGCCTTTCATCATCACGAGCTGCGTAACGCCGTTCACCATTACGGCGTACTTGAGTGCCACGAGGTCAACCCATCCGCAGCGGCGGTTTCTGCCTGTTACCGCGCCGAACTCGTTTCCGATTTTGCGTATCTCGTCGCCCGTCTCGTCGAACAGCTCAACCGGGAACGGTCCTGAGCCGACGCGGGTGGAATATGCCTTGAATATGCCGAAAACCTCGCCTATTCTCGATGGCGCAACGCCAAGGCCGGTACACACTCCGCCGCAGGTTGTTGACGAGCTGCTGACAAAGGGGTACGTGCCGTGGTCGATGTCGAGCATTGTGCCTTGCGCCCCCTCGGCAAGCACGCTCTTGCCCTCGTTGAGCAGGGTGTTCAGCTCAATTTCGGTGTCTGTGAGCTGGAACTTGCGCATATATTCTATTCCTTTCATCCATTTTTCCTCGTCCTCCGTTATGTCGTATTCAAAGTTGAGGTTGCGCAGAATGTTCTCGTGATAGGATTTCAGGGCATTGTATTTCGCTTCGAAGTTGTCGAGAATGTCGCCCACGCGCAAGCCGATGCGTGAGGCCTTGTCGCTGTATGTGGGCCCTATGCCTTTGCCTGTTGTGCCCACCTTGTTTTTGCCTTTCGCCGCCTCGTATGCGCGGTCGAGCACCCTGTGGGTGGGGAGTATCAGGTGTGCGCGCTTGCTTATGTGCAGGCGGTTTGTGAGCTCGTAGCCGGCAGCCTCAAGCTCCTTTGCCTCGGCCATGAACAAATCGGGGGCTATCACGCAGCCGTTGCCTATGATGTTGACCTTGTTTTCGCAGAAGATGCCCGAGGGGATTGAGCGCAGCACGAATTTCTTGCCGTCGAAGATAATAGTGTGCCCGGCATTGGGGCCTCCGGCAAAACGCGCCACCACATCGTAGTGGGGGGTGAAGAAGTCAACAACCTTTCCCTTGCCTTCGTCGCCGAAAACTATACCCAAGAGGGTATCAACTTTGCCTTGTTTCATTTTTTATTCTGATTTTTTATTTTGCGTAGTTTTGATTTCTCCTTGCGTGCGCACGAGGCGCAAACGCCGTAGATGTATGTCTTGTAGTAGTTGAAATGCAGGCGTGGGGTCTTCACAACCGACACGGCGCGGTCGAGCGAGCGGTCGTGCAGGGGGGTTATCCTGCCGCACTTCGAGCAGATGGCGTATTTGAATGAGGTTTTGCCGTAGGCGTATTCGAACACCACCGACTCGGAGGACAGGAAGTGCCTCACCGTTATGCCGCATTTTTCGAGCAGGTCGAGGGACGAGTAAACCGTGGCGAGGCTCAGATGGAAGCTCATGCTCCCGGTGATGAACGAATGTAGCTCTGCGGCCGTGAAGAGGCGGTTTATTTTGCCTGCGGCCTCGAGCACGGCATAGCGTTCCTGGCTTTTTTTCAAGCCGTTGCTCACCAAATATTCGGTGAAGGCCTCAAC
>CAKRMO010000131.1 GCA_934364765.1 uncultured Bacteroidaceae bacterium
GTCCACGGCTATGGCGGCACTGCCAACCCGAAGCATTTCGACCTCGACCCTGTTGCCGAAAGGGAGGGGTTTGCCGTGCTTTATCCCCAGGGGCTTAAAGACCCAAAAGGATACCCCGGTTTCAACGTTGGATACCCAAACCAAAAGAACATGGGCGTGGACGATGTGAAAATGTTGTGCAAAATGACGCAGTATGTTCAGAGGAAATACGGCTTGAGCAGGGAGAACGCTTTTCTTACAGGTATGTCAAACGGCGGGGACATATGCTATCTTGCCGCACTTGAGGGACAGAAAACCTTCAAGGCTCTTGCCCCGGTGGCGGGGCTGGCTTTTACGTGGTTTTACCAGAAATACGCCATGACAAATCCCCATCCCGTGCCGCTGTTTGAGATACACGGAACCGAAGACCGCGTTTCGGAATGGTGGGGAGACCCCGAAGGCAAAGGCGGTTGGGGACCATATTTGTCTGTCCCCATGGCGGTGAACTACTGGGTGGCGCGCAACGGATGCCACATTGAGAAGCGCGACACCGTAAGGAGCAAGGACGCAGGCAGCAGGCATTATGTGATACGCCATTTCTACAGCGGCGGCAAGGGCGGCAACGACGTGTGGCTTTACGAGGTGGTTGGCGCACCGCATTGCTGGCACAACGGCGACATTGACACCGGTGAGGAAATCTGGAGGTTCTTCAAAAAATACGTGAAATAGCCTGCACGATGCCTCAACATACTTCCGCGCAAAGTTTTTCATACAGCAAAGTGTGCGTGTCCGGCGAGGAGGCTTCGGGCATTCACATTCACAAGTCGTGGGAGCTGGCTTTTGTGGCAGGAGGCGCGGGCGAGCGCGAGACAGGCGGCACGGTTTCGCCTTTCCGCGAGGGGGAGCTTTTCCTGATACCGCCCGATATGCCCCACGGGTGGCGTTTCCTGCCTTGCAAAGGCGGTGGCGGCGAAAAAGCGGGGCTGATTTGCGTGAATTTCCCGCCGGGGCTTTTTTCAGGGCTTGCGGCTACTTTTCCCGAATTTGGCTATATGCCCGAAATGTTCGACGACCGTTCAAAGGCGTGGACTTTCAAGAAGACGGTGTCGCTTGCCGTGGGCAGGATAATGGCGAGCATGGCAAACGAGGGCGGCAGCATGAGGGCGGCGAGCCTTGTGGAAATACTGGCACGCATCGCGTCGGCGCGAAACCCGCAGGTGGCGGGGATTACAAGCCACAAGGCGAAAGAGGAGGACAGATGCCGGAAGGTTGACAGCTATCTTGCCGCCACCCCCATAGGGGAAATAAACGCCGAGGATGCGGCGGAACTGTTGGGGATGCAGCCCACAACGTTCTGCAACTTTTTCAAGAAGAACTACGGCACAAACTTTGTGGATTTCGTGAATGCAAGGAAAGTGGAGAAAGCCTGTGCGTTGATGAGGAAAGGGGGGCGTGCCATGCAGGAGGTTTGCGGCGAAAGCGGCTTCAACAGCATGGTTTACTTCATACGCATATTCAGGCGCATAAAAGGCATCACGCCCGCCCGCTGGGCAAAGGAGAATTTTAAGTGAAGGGAGGGCGGAAAACTACATCGGACATAGGAAAAACTACATCGGACATAGAAAAAACTACATCGGACATAGAAAAAATTATGTCTGATATAATTTAAGCTACATCAGACCTTTTTTTTGCCGCTTGCAAACGTCTGAAAAACATTCAAATGCTTTTTGCGTTTTCTTGCCCCGGACGGAGGCATTACTCAAAGTAGAACGAAATTACAACCATGCTTGCCCTGGCGGAATTAACCGCCTCGGTGTAGGCAAGCTTTGTCTTGTCGATAAGGTCCTTGCGGTTTTTGTCGAGAATGTCGTTGAGGCCTATGCAGAACTTAATCTCGGGTATCAGCTTGAAGAACGGCATGTAGAAGTCGCAGCCCAGGCCGAACTCGGCATACAGCGAAAGCGGCTTGGTGCGTATCGCGTCCTGCTTGTGCCCCGTGAGGTCGTACATGGCGTTCAGTCCGGCAAGCAGGTAAGGGCGGTGGTTGTTGAAGCGCAGTGCGCTGAACTTTATGTCGGCGGGGACGGAAATGAGTGTGGACTTCATGGATTCGGAAACTTCCCTTCCTGAAGATTTTTCGCGGAAGGTGAGGTGTTTTTGCCCGAAGTTGATCGACGGCGTTGTGCGCAGGGCGAAATACTTGTTGAGCCTCCACTCCCCAAGCACGCCTATGCTGAAGCCTATGTCGCCACGGTCGTTGGCGGCATACCACTGCTCGCCCGTGGTTTCGCTTATGTGCCCGTTGTTCTCGAAGCTCATGCTTTGCGAATGCACGGCGCAGAGAAAGCCGTAGTGAAACCTGCGGTTGTCTATGTAGGGCTTGTTCTGCACCTTGCGCGTCTGGGCGTCCACGCCCGTTGCGGCGAAGGCCGCGGCCGCAGCCAGAAAGGCGATATGTCTAAGTTTGCACCTCATAACTCATAGTTCTTAACGCGGTTGTGGGGCGTTTATTGTCTTTGCGCGGCGGAAGCATAACGGAAATTTCGTTATCTTTGCAGGGATTCGCAACAAAACAAGAACACCTTTATTATATATGTCTGACGAAAACAACGAAAAAGAGCTTCATTCGCAGTACGTTCCCGAAACGGGCGACAGCGGCGACTGCATAAGGCGGTTGCCGGGAATGTATGAGAACTGGTTTCTGGATTATGCAAGCTATGTGATTCTCGAGCGTGCCGTGCCGCATCTCGACGACGGTCTGAAACCGGTGCAGCGGCGCATTCTGCACACCATGAAGCGCATGGACGACGGACGTTATAACAAGGTGGCGAACATTGTGGGGGAGGCGATGAAATTCCACCCGCATGGCGATGCCTCGATTTACGAAGCCCTTGTGCAGCTTGGGCAGAAAAACCTGCTTATAGACACTCAGGGAAACTGGGGCAACATACTCACCGACGACTCTGCGGCGGCGCCGCGTTACATTGAGGCGAGGCTTTCCAGGTTCGCCCTCGACGTGATGTTCAACGCCAAGACAACGGAGTGGAAACTGTCGTATGACGGAAGAAACGAGGAGCCGGTAACGCTCCCGGTGAAGTTCCCGCTGCTTTTGGCGCAGGGCGTTGAGGGAATTGCCGTGGGCCTGTCGTCCAAGATACTGCCCCATAACTTCAACGAGCTTTGCGATGCGGCGGTGAAGTGTCTGCACGGCGAGGACTTCAAGCTTTATCCCGATTTCCCCACAAGCGGGTATGTTGACGTGTCGCGCTACAACGACGGTATGCGCGGCGGCAATGTCAAGGTCAGGGCAAAGATAGAGAAGCTCGACAACAAAACCCTCGTGATAACCGAAATCCCGTTCGGAAAGAACACCCAGACACTCATTGACTCAATACTGAAAGCCAACGACAAGGGCAAGATAAAGATACGCAAGGTTGAGGACGTTACCGCCGCAAGTGCGGAAATCCACATACACCTTGCGCCCGGCACGAGCGGCGACAAGACAATCGACGCCCTTTATGCGTTCACCGACTGCGAGGTGAGCATTTCGCCCAACTGCTGCGTGGTGGAGAACGACAAGCCCCATTTCCTCACGGTGAGCGATGTGCTGCGCCGGAGCGTGGAGCGCACAAAGCACCTGCTGAAGCTGGAGCTTGAGATACGCCGTGGAGAGCTTCAGGAACAGCTGTTTTTCGCCTCGCTTGAGAAAATTTTCATTGAGAAGCGCATATACAAGGAAAAACAGTTTGAGCAGGCTCCCGACATTGACACTACGGTGGCGTTTATCGACTCGAAGCTCGAGCCGTACAAGAAGGACTTTGTGCGCGAAGTAACCCGCGAGGACATATTGCGGCTGCTTGAGATAAAGATGCAGCGCATTCTGAAATTCAACAAGGACAAGGCCGACGAGCTTATGGCACGCATCCGCGAGGAGATAGCCAAAATAGAAAAAGACCTTGAAAACATCGTGGAGGTTGCCGTCAACTGGTATTCCATGATAAAGGCAAAATACGGCGCAAGCTATCCGCGGCTTACGGAGATACGCTCGTTCGACACCATAGAGGCGGCAAAAGTGGTGGAGGCAAACGAGAAACTTTACATAAACCGCGCCGACGGATTTATAGGCACAGGGCTGAAGCACGATGAGTTTGTTGAGAATTGCTCCGACATAGACGACGTGATTATTTTCTATCGCGACGGCACTTACAAGGTTACACGCGTGGCCGACAAGCTGTTTGTGGGGGAGACAGAACGCTCCAAGAGGGAAAAGCGCAAGGCTGACATAATCCACCTCGCGGTGTTCCGCAAAAACGACAAGCGCACCACTTACAATGTGGTGTATCGCGACGGCAAGGCGGGGACTTATTACTACAAGCGCTTTAATGTAACGTCGATTACCCACGACCGCGAATACGACCTCACGCTTGGCACTCCCGGAAGCCGCGTTGTTTATTTCACCGCCAATCCCAACGGCGAGGCGGAGGTGATAAAGGTTGCGCTGAAACC
>CAKRMO010000132.1 GCA_934364765.1 uncultured Bacteroidaceae bacterium
CGTATGCCCCGCTGACAAGCAAAGCCCCCCCGCCCGAAAGATATGATTTCAGTTTTGAACGCAATTGCCCGTTTAGCGTTTTGTAATCCTTGAAACTGTACTTGGTTCTCTTCTGCAACCCTAAGATAATATCCACCAATGGGTATTTCGCAAGATTCACACTCCCGCTTTCCACTGATTTGCGGCTGCACGAAACGAAAGAATAACTTGAAGCAATCGCAGAGCCGTGCACGAAAGCATAGTCAAATGTGTTTCCCGCTATCATGGTGTTTGCCAGTTCATAGCCGCTAAAACCAAGACCTTCAGCAGACTCGTCCCCTCCCCTCCCCGGATTAAAACGTTTTTGCGCCCCCGAATATTCCGGAGTCTGCATATATGGGACTCCGATGTCCTTATAAAGGTCAAAACCAATGCTGTCGTCTTTTTCGATGACCTCCGGGCCGGAAAGCCTGTCAAAGCAATTCACGATAAGCAAAGGACGGAAAGGCGTGTTTGCCCTGCAAGCCGAAAGTGTTTCTGTAGGAAAACTCTCCCCACCCTTGTTCACGGCTGTTACACGGAAGCTGTACACAACTCCTTCATTCAGTTTTTTTACAAAAGAAGTTTTTTTCACAAACTCGCCATTGTCGAAATCGCCATTCCCCACACGGGTATATACTATATACCCCCTGGGTGATGATGTTGGCTCCAAACTGTCCTTTACCGCGTCCCATTTGAGCGTTACCTCGCTTTTGCCGGTAAACTCCACAGAAAAGTTATCCGGGGCAAGGGGGGACACCACATATTTCCCGCCATGCCCAAACACGATATAGCGCAATATTGCCTTGTATATGCAGCGCGACATATTAAACTTGAACCAGGGGTCGTGGGCATATATCATGTCCCGGAAATTCTGGTGCGACAAGGTTTCTATTATAGCAGACGGCATGGCCGGGCGGCAGCTCTCGCTGTAATTCTTGTCATAAGCCTCGCGCCTTGGCCAGTTTGTTTTATAAATACGAGACAACTCTGTTGCCACGCCATCCGTTAGCAAATTGGCAAAATCCAACGATGTTTTCCTGTTAATCCCGGAAGGGTAAGAGGTTTCCCCTGCAACACCGCCAGTTGTGGCAATGCCCAATGTTCCCACAAGGGCGTTGCTTTTATATCCTGCATCGCTATGAACCGCAAGCGAAAGCTCCATAGGCACTCTGCGCCCCTCCGCGTTCTGCATATAAACCGACCCGCCGGAAAGCCAGTTTGTGGCATACGATCTGGCGTTTATGTCATCCTTGTAATCATTCTCTCCGCCGTATGAACTGTAATAGCTATACGGTACACCATACCATTGCGCAGAATAGCGCGCCCCTTCAAGAAACCTCGGCAAACGGCTCGTCAAAGGTTCCCCATTCGCGTCTTCACTGCGGGAAACATTTCCCATACCTCCGCCAAAGCGCACCGCATCGGCAGAAACAACACCATGGCTTCCCGAAACATTTGAAAGAACCACGCAATTTCTGTCGCTTTCTCCCGCGTTGAAATAATATCTTCCCAAATAAACCCAAGTG
This sequence comes from uncultured Bacteroidaceae bacterium, assembly GCA_934364765.1. Lineage (GTDB taxonomy): Bacteria > Bacteroidota > Bacteroidia > Bacteroidales > Bacteroidaceae > UBA6398. Next base: position 1,548 of record CAKRMO010000132.1, read on the forward strand.
CCTCCGCCCATCCGCTGGTTTACCTTCAAGCGGGTGGCTACACCGCAATGATATACCGTATAATCCGCATCATCCACAGCCCCCTCCAATGTTTGGTAGCTCACATAGACCTCATACATCCCCGGCTTCCTGATTTTCGGCTTCCACTTTACATAAGAAGCCTTTGCCCTGCCAGACACGGCCGCTGCCATACGCGCAGAACCTGCCGAAAAAGGATTTTCATCATCCCAGTACACTGTTTTTGAATTGGCGAAGCCCGGAAGTGGGCTTTGCTGCCACGGATTTCCCTGCTGTTTTTCAAGATACGAGCCATTGGCTGCGGGAGAATCATTGTCAACAATTATTTCTTCGTCTTGCCAACTGCGTTCTCGCGGGGAAAAAACTATCGCCCCGGCATTTTCAAGCATGGGAATTAAAAATGGCACAACAAACGTTTGCGTCAGCAAGTCCTCCGTGGTGGAGAAAAGGTAGGGTCTCTGCCACTTCCAGGCATTTTCCGAATTGGAATAATAACGTCCATGACTTGCCCACACCGACAAATGGCGGTTTTGCAAGCCGTATCTGAATGTGTAAGGTTTTGATGCGTTAAACACCCAAGGCTCGCCTTTATAGTCCAAAGCATTCCACAACCGGCTTTTGTCAGTCTTTTCCCTGTAAGGGTTTGGTATAAGTTCCGACAAAGCCCTGCCGTCGGAATACACATTCAATTTGTAACCTTTGTATGTTTCAGGCAAACAGCGTGAAATGGAGGCGTAAACAGATTTTACAATCTTGTCGGTAAAAGGTTGCGCACCGAAAACATCATTGGTATTTATGTCTATGATTTTGTTTTCCTCGTCAACGCTGCAGTCTGTCAGCTTGCATACACCTGTCGGGCAATAATCCGGAGCCTTGTAATGCTTGAAGTATTCACTCAGCACGGCTGTAAGTGTATCGCTTTGCGAAAACCCGGAAAGCGGAAGCAAAAACATTGACAACAGAAAGAGCAGACGCAGCATTACAATTCTATTTAGAATGGGCGGAATAGTATTTGCAAACTTCCTTAATGCCACAGTTTTCACATTCTGGCTTGCGCGACTTGCATACGTAACGCCCATGCATCAAAATCCAAAAGTGCGATGCGGAGACAAGGTTTTCGGGAATATTCTTCAAAAGTTCGTATTCCACCTTTTGCGGAGTGTTGCACGATTCTGGAACAAGTCCCAATCTGCGGCTTACCCTGTAAACATGAGTGTCGACTGCGAGCGTGCTTTTGCCGAAAGCCACTGCCAAAACCACGTTTGCCGTTTTTCTCCCCACTCCCGGCAAGCTGGTAAGTCCGTCAAAATCTGACGGTATCTCCCCTTGAAAGTCCTTGCACACTTTACGCGCCGTCTCCACCAGATGCCTTGCCTTTGCATTCGGGTATGAAACGCTTGAAATATAACACAAAACATCTTCCACAGAAGCCGATGCGAGAGCTTCCGCCGTTGGGTAGGCGGCGAACAAAGCTGGCGTAACCGCATTTATTCTCTTGTCGGTGCACTGTGCAGAAAGCATTACCGCCACCAGCAGCTCATACGGCGAGCCGTAATGCAATTCTGTTTCTACAGGCGGAATGTTTTTTCCGAAATAATCAAGTACAAACTTATATATGTCTGCCTTTTTCATTAATTCTTTGCCCCTATTGTCTGATGCCGCTGTTGCCTAAAGCGTAGGCATAATAGTCTTTCACGTCGAGTCCCTCAGGAAACATTCCCGAAAACAAAGACATTGTCTCCTCCGGCGCTTTCGCCACCGCATTTTTCAGGTTTTCAAGAAAGCCAACCGTGTCCTTTTCCATAAACTTCACCATTGCCTTGAACGGCCCGCATTCGGCTGCATACTTTGGGTTTTCGTTTTCCATTCTGTCGATGACATTTTGCACAAGACCGTTATTACCAAAAGAGACAAGCAGATAAAGCAACGACCACGGATCGCTCTGCTGTTTCACAATCAAATCCGTAACTTCCCTTACATCCGCCTTTATTTTCCTAATCTTGTTTTCCTTCAGGTCTATCGAAAGCCTGCGCATCAAATACGCCTCATCGGTCATACTCTTCCTGTCTGCTTTCTCCAAGTATGCCCGGGCATCCTTTATGTCTCCCAATGCCCAATAGACGGTGGAATACATAAGGTAAACGTCCGATTTGCCAAACTGACGCTCGTCCGCATATTTCAAAGCATAATCAAGCATCACCAGAGCCTCCGTGTAACGCTCCGCATACACCAAAGCCTGCGCGTAGTTATAATAAACAAGTCCGTTCCCGTCGTCTATGGATATGTATTTGCTGTAGTAGTCCGCCGCTACGTCAAACTCGCCGTAGTGTGTGGCTATATTTGCCGCGATTTCCAAACTTTCCGTATTCTCCGGCTCTATGTCGAGTGCATACATCACACTTTCGTGCGCCTTGGAGAAGTTGTCATCCATATAGTAAAGCCTTGCAATGCCATTCCAGTAAACGGCGTTGTAAGGGTCTGCGTCAATCAGTTTTTCCTCTACGGCAATAGCTTCCTTGTATTTCCCGGCTATTCGAAGATAGTCCGCCTCTGTCTCAAGCACGCCTTTGTCTTTTTTCAAGGCATCGGGAAGCATGGCGAACCATTTGCCCAATCCGTCAACAATGTTATGTTCCAGGTAATCCGAGATTATTTGGCAAAACAAATCCGCGCCGTCGCCCATTTGGGCGAAATAGGCTTTCTTGTAAAACTCTTCGGCCTCGGAAAGGCGGCCTTCCTCCAAGCAAAACAGCCCTTTGTAATACAGCACATCCTGATCGGTCTTGTCGCCTACAGAATTGACCAAAGCCCACGCCTCTTCGTGCTTTCCCGCATAAAAGATGATTTCCGCCTTCATAAGCGTTGCCATCATACATCCGGGATGAAGCGACAAGGCATAGTCAATGCATTGC
>CAKRMO010000133.1 GCA_934364765.1 uncultured Bacteroidaceae bacterium
ACGTGGACTCGCTGCTTGTCATCAACAACGAGCGTCTTTGCGAGATATGCGCCTTCAAAACATGGATAGAGGCGTTGCGGATGTCCGACGACACGTTGTTTGTGGCGGTGAAGAGCATTGCCGATATAATAACAACGCCGATGCACTGGAACCTTGACTTCAACGATGTGAACACTGTGCTCAAAAACGGCGGCATCGCGTTGATAAGCACCGGCGAGGCGGAGGGCGAGAACCGCGTATCGGAAGCTATAAAGAACGCCATAGAGTCGCCGTTGCTTAACGACAACGACATTTTCAACGCCCGCCGCGCCACGATAGCCATATACACGTCCGACAAAAACGAGGAATCCATAACGATGCAGGAAACCGGCGAACTTCATGAGTTCATGGACAAGTTTGTAAACCGGGAGTTCGACACCAAGCTTGGACTGGCGTATGTGCCGGAAATGGGAGGCAAGATAAGGGTTACAATTCTCGCTTCGGGCTTCGGGCTTGCAACCCAGCCTTACGTTTCCGACGATATGCGGCAGGAATTGCCGTCAGAAGCTGTCGGCGCTGGCGTGGAATCTTCCGAAGTGCAGGAGGTGCGCAACCGCCGCCGCGAGATTTTCTATCCCAAGGTGGCGGGCAGGCAGAGGCGTTCCCACCTTGTTTACAGATTTTCGGACAGCGACCTCGACAATGACAACATAATCGACATGGTTTCGGACAGCAATACGCAGTCGCGCAGGTACGAGACTTTGAAGAACATACAACGGCGGTCTGACGATTATGCCGGGGCGGAGGCACGTGAAAACGCGGATGAAGCGTGTCCTGGTTCAGCCGACGGCAAAATATATTTCGGCAACTGACTATAAAATCACAGAAAAATGGACGAGAATCAAATAGTTGACTTTGCCTTCAGAACGGGCAACCCTCATATTATAAAAGTGATAGGTGTTGGCGGCGGCGGCGGAAACGCCGTAAACCACATGTACCAAACGGGAATACACGATGTGAGTTTCGTGGTTTGCAACACGGATGCGCAGGCTTTGGACGATTCCCCCGTGCAGTTCAAGGTGCAGTTGGGAAGCGAGGGGCTTGGAGCGGGAAACATTCCCGAAAAGGCCCGCCATGCGGCGGAAGAGAGCATAGAGTCTATCGACAAGATGCTTTCTGACGGAACGAAAATGGTGTTTATCACTGCCGGCATGGGTGGCGGCACCGGCACAGGTGCTGCTCCGATCATAGCGCGTGAGGCCAAAAGCAAGAACATCCTTACTATTGGCATCGTTACCATTCCTTTCCAGTTTGAGGGAAACCGCAAGATAGACCAGGCATTGGACGGCGTGGAGGCCATATCAAAGAATGTTGACGCTTTGCTTGTGGTAAACAACGAGCGCTTGCGCGAAATATACCCTGAGCTTACAATCAGCGACGCTTTCGGCCGCGCCGACGACACGCTGACGCTCGCGGCGAGAAGCATAGCCGAGATTATCACCACACATGGAAAGATAAATCTCGACTTTAACGATGTGTGTACGGTGCTTCGCGACGGCGGCGTTGCCATAATGAGCACCGGCACGGGCGAGGGCGAACTCCGTGTGAAGAGCGCCATAGATGACGCGCTCAATTCCCCGCTGCTCAACAACAACGACATTTTCGACGCAAAGAAGGTGCTGCTTTACATATATTGCTCCGACAAGGACGAGGACACCATAACGATGGAGGAAATGAACGAGGTTCACGACTTCATGAGCAAGTTCGGCAGGGATTTCGAGGTGAAGTGGGGCATAGCCTTCGACCCGTCTCTTGGCAAGCAGGTTAAGGTTACAGTGCTGGCTTCGGGCTTCGGATTGGCTAATGTGCCGTATATGGAGGAATACCTCATACGCAACGGCGGCGACGAGTCGGAACGGGCGGCACAGGCTGCGGAAGAGGAGGAGAAGAAGGCGGAACGGCGCAAAAAGTTCGGCTATGAGGACAAGAGCCGTGCTGGAGCTTACCGCCGCCCTCACCATGTTTTCCGTTTCAATGACGTTGACATCGACAACGACGACATTATATCAATGGTGGAGCAGACACCAACGGCGCATCGCAGCAGCGCGATGTTACGGCGCATATACGAGAAAAATTACGGCTCTTCGGTGGCGGAACATTCCAATGAAACGGAGACGCCGGCGGACACGGGCACGATAAAATTCTAAAAAACTATATACAATGGCATTGTTTGAACAGATTAGCAAAGACATAATGGCGGCAATGAAGGCGCACGACAAGGTGCGTCTTGAGGCATTGCGCAACATCAAGAAGAATTTCATAGAGGCAAAGACCGCACCCGGGGCAAACGATGAGCTTTCGGACGATGCGGCTCTGAAAATTCTTGCCAAAATGGCAAAGCAGGGAAAAGACACGGCGGCTTTGTATCGCGGGCAGAACCGTGCCGACCTTGCCGAAGAAGAGGAGGCGCAGGTGAAGGTGATAGAGACGTATTTGCCCAAACAGCTTTCGGACGAGGAAGTGGAGAAAGAGGTTGCTGCAATAATAGCAAGCGTGGGCGCAACGTCCATGCGCGACATGGGAAAGGTAATGGGAGCTGCAACCAAATCGCTTGCCGGCAAGGCTGATGGCAAGAAAATATCCGAGATAGTCAAAAAACTTCTGGCATAGGAGGCATAGTGGGGTATGCGCTGGTTTCGCGACAGATTGGCGGGCGTGTGCAATACGCCGCATCGTGCCAGCTTTGTTGCCAGATAATTTAACGATAAAATGATATGGGCGTGTGTGTTTGCACACGCCCTGTTTTTTGCCACTTTCGCCCGTGTATGCGGCCGCAATTGCGATTTTCGCAGAATGTTGGGTGTGGTGGAGTGGCGGAGTGTTTCGTGCGGTTGCCACTAAATGTCAAAACAGCGTAAAGACTTGGGCTGCATAGTTTTATGCCATATAGTCGCACAAACCGTAACGTCTTGTTTTTCAGTATGATGCAAAGTGCGAAAAATATGTCCTATGTAGAAAAAATTATATCAGACATAATTCAAACTACATCAGACGTAGTTTTTCCCATGTCAGATGTAGTTTTCGGGGCGTTTTGAACATGGCACCCGATTTCGGTTTTGCGCCATTTGTAGGGGCGGTGCAGTTCGTTGGTTAAATGCAATTGCATATATGTTGGGGCATATGGCATACGCCCTTTACGCTGCCGCATGAACAGCACCGCAAACCGCCATCGAAAAATCGCAAATCTGCGCAATTCAGGGCGTATGCAATACGCCCCTACGGTGGTGTAATTTGTTGGATGTTTGTGTATTATGTATTTGTGTGGAATATGTGAGGCAATGTGGCAAATATCTTATGGCACAGCCCCGATACCCTATTTCCCTTGCAGGTATGCCAGACATTCGTTTATGGCGTTTCGCGTGCAGTTGCCGTGTTTCAGCTCCTTGCTCCACTCAATCACGTTGCGCTCGAGCTTGTTGTATTCCTCGGGTGTGATTTGGGCAAGAGTCTTGTCAAGGTCGCGCAGCGAAGCCACGCATATGCCGATTCCTTTCTCTTTCACTACTTCGGCGATGGCGGCTTGCTCCCATACGATAACAGGAAGGTGGCAGCGTATGTAGAGTGATGTTTTTATGGGGTTGTTAAGTTTAAGATAGCTGCCGTATGGACCTTCGCATCCGTCAAGCGAATTGCCGTCCCACACAAGACCGAAATCGCAGTTGTTTTGTGGAATAAGCACCGTGTCGCTCACAAATCCGTGGTAGTGCACGCTGTTGTTTTTTATTTGCGTTTCGTCAAATCCCCTGCCGTAAAGTTCTATGTCGTAATTGAGGTCTTGCGCGGCAAGCTCGTATAGAAAGGCGTTCTTTTTCTTGGGCAGCGCACCGGCGTACAGAATTTTGGGTTTGCCACCGCTGTATTTGTGGACTGTTGCTTGCGCTTCGGCGGGATAGTCCGTCATTTGATGGACGGCAATGCCCCCCTTGTAACCGTGTTCCTCAATCCAACGCTTCATGTTGTTGTTGTGAACGATAAGCGCGTCAGAATTTCCCAAACGTCTCATTTCTTTTTCGGGCGTGAGCTTTTTGCGTCGGCAACATCCAAGGTCGTGGATGAGCGTGATTACTTTTGCGCCGCGCCAATGGGCCATTTTGCAGATGAGCGTGTAGTATTTTTTCACGGGATATTGCAACACGAGACGGTCTCCCTTGTGCAGACGGAACGGTATGAGACATACCCCTGCAAGGGTGGCGAAAAAGCCGAGGACTTTGTTGTGGAAATGCGTTTGTCTGAGGGCTACATTCCTGAACCCCATATTCTGCATTATGTGTTCGTTGAAACTCTTTGAAATGTTCCCTGCGTGCGAAAAATCGCGGTAGTTATGTGATGCGTAGCAGTTCATTGGCTTTTTTGTATTTGCATTATCAAAAGTACAACATATTTTTGAGAACAAA
>CAKRMO010000134.1 GCA_934364765.1 uncultured Bacteroidaceae bacterium
TCCCGAAACGAGCGAGTTGAATTTGCCCTCGCATTTGATGGCAGTTTGGAAAGACACTTTGCCCCTGTACCAATAGCAGAAGCAGTCGGTGAGGTTGACCGATGCGCTGTTTTTTATTTTGAAGCCGGTGGCAAACTGGTCGCTGTAGCAGAAGCTGAACCAGTTGTTGTCGGTCTCGGCAACAAAGCCGCAGCTTGTCTCATACACTTGGTCTTTGTGGTAAATGTACAGCGGGTGTATGTTCCTTAGGCTGTTTCCCGCGCCGCCCCTTATCCACACGCCGGTGTTCACCGAGGCAATCCTCATGTTGGTGAACGTGTTGTCGCTTCCTTCTGCCAAAAGGCCTATGGAGTTTGCCTTGTCGTTGCCAACAATATTAACGTCGTTGACGTCGGCATCTGACGACCCGCTGTTTGCCCCTCTTTTTACGTGCACGCCTATTTGCGTGTGCTTTATCGACACGTTTTCTATCTTGGTCTCCCTGCCGCCGTCTATGGAAACGCCGTCGGCAAATCCCGAACCGTCGATTATGCCGCCGTAAAGGCCGTAGTTGCTGCCGTTGGTGTTTATGTCGTTGGCAGGGTGTATGGCTCCGAGCCTTATCACCGCGCCGCCTTCCTTCCAGTAGCCTGTAGCCTTTATCACTGCATAGTTTGACAGCACAAGCTGCACGCTTTTCTGCGGGTCGGCGGGGGTGTTTATCGGGCGCGATACAAGGTAAACGCCGTCCGGGAAGTATATTGTGCGGTTGGGGTTGTTGTCAATGAGCTTCTGTATCGCCTCGCTCGCGTCGGTCTTTCCGTCAGCCTTGACTCCGTGTCTGGTAACAACTACATAGTCGCTTTGGGGCTGGCTTATTTTCTTTGTGTAGCTTTTTTTCTGCGCCGAGGCAGTGGGGACATTTGTTGAAACAAAGGCAACGGCAAACAATGCGGATGCTAAAAATAAAATGCTTTTTTTCATGGGATTGTTTGTGATTATGTGCAAATGTACGTCTTTTTATCCGTAAATGCGGCGAAAAGGCCTGCGAATTTGCGTTATGGCAAACAAATGTTTCGCGCGGAGCCATTTGTGAGCGGATAAAATGGCCGCAAGCGAATGGCGCCGGGGCTGGTTGTGCTTGTTTTTGCTTGTGGTATGTGTGGGCTTCCTGTGGAGGCGCATCGCGCCGCAGCCAAAATTTTTGCAAAACTGCAAATATCGCGCTGTTTGCATAAAGTGCAGTGTGCCAGGATGTTGCTGTTTTTAAGAAAGATGGGCGTAACGGTTTGTTTTTCAGGGATTTGGAATGGCGGAAATTATGTCTGATATAATTTTTCCTACATAGGACATGGAAAAAACTACATCAGACATAGTTTTTTCTACATCCGATGTAGTTTTTGCGTTTCTGCATACGGTTTTCCGTCCATGCAAAAATCGTACTCCGTTATGCGCGTTCCAAGGCAGCGGTAAAGATGTTGTTCTTGCGCACTGCTTCTGTTGCTTATTTTTTCTGGTATGTCTTTTTTACGAACAGTGCGGAGTTGAGATATTCCGCGCTTTCCTTTGCCTCCTGCATCACGGGGTGGCTGTAGCGTTCGATTTCAACAACCGGGTATTCCAGACCTGCGGTTGCCGCGTTGTTGAATATTACATCGAATCCCATTGCGCAGCTTCCTCCCAGTTCGTTCTCGTCCTTTACGTGGAACAGTTTGAAGCGGCCGGGGTATTTCTTGAAATACTCAACGGGGTTGCCGTTTGCTTTTACGCACCAGTACAGGTCAATTTCGAAGAACACATATTTGGGGTCTGTGTTCTGCAGCATATAGTCGTATGCCATTTTCCCCTCAACATTCACAAATTCGTGCTTGTGGTTGTGGTAGCCGAATTTTATGCCCTGCGCGGCGCATTTTTTGCCGATGGCGTTGTAGTAGTCGCAGTAAACCTTTAGCTGCTTCAATGTGGGCGGGATGTTCATCCATGGCACCACGATATATGACACGCCGGCTTTCTTTTGGTCGGCTATGGTTTTGTCCCACCATGCGAGCGATTGTGAGTAGTCGCCGCTTTTGAGCTCTTCATCTGAAAGAGTTTTTCCTATGTGCGTTGACAGAGATTCCATACCTGCCTTCTCAACGATGCTCTTGTAAACATCGGGGCTGAACCCATATATCGTGCCTTTGCCATGGTCGTAGCTTGCCGCCTCGACGGCAGTGTAGCCCATGCCCGACAGTTCGTTGAGCAGTTTCTGAAAGTCAGCCGTGTTGCCTTCGTGCACAAGCTCGCGCACGGAATATAGTTGCAATGCGAATTGTTTCTTGTGTTTAGCCTTTTGTGTGGAGGCTTGCATCTGCAAAGGCAGCACGAGCAGTGCGGCGAGCAGTGCGGGGAATATTCTTTTAATCATTTTTATTTGGCTTAATGTATTGAAATATGCCGCCGCCGGCGATTATACCGTGCGGCGGCATTGTCAGATGTTACAGCTTGCGGGCTTACTTGAGTATCTTCACCTTTATGTTGCGATACCAGACATCGTCTCCGTGATCCTGGAATGCGATATAGCCTTCGTGCTTGTCGCCGCCCATGTTGAGGAGCAGTTTGTATGCAATGGGGAAGTCGCCGTCAGCCTTGAACTTGCTGTTGTCGAGCATCTCTTTCCATTTCGGAGTCCAAAGGTGGTATTCAACGACGTTTTTGCCGTTCTGTCCGTGAACCACAGTTCCTTCGTAAACCATAATCTTGCCCGTGTTCCATTCGCCGTATGGCTTTGCGTTCTGCGGCTTTGCGGGAATCATGTCGTAGAGGGAGGCAGACTGGCGGTTGCCGTCAACTCCGAGCTGTGCGTCGGGGTGGTTGGCGTTGTCGAGAATCTGATATTCCGAAGCCGACTGCCAAATGGGGATGAACTCATCCTTGCCATTGTTGTTTACAGTAACTTCCTGTGCAAGGTAGAACACACCCGAATTAGTGCCTTTGGCGACTTTGTACTCGAATGTAAGCTCGAAGTTCTTGAACTTGTGTGCAAAAAGGATGTCGCCGCCGTTAACGCCGCCGCCTTCGCCGTTGCCGGAGCCTTTGAGGTGGATTGCGCCGTCGTCAACATTCCAGTCGGAACCAGCTTTGTCCTTGCCGTAGCAGCGCCAGCCGTCAAGGGTCTTGCCGTCGAATATGGTAATGTAGCCGTCTTTGTCAACAGGCAGCTTGCTGATGTCAACCTGGGGCTTTTCAACAACTTTGTAGTCAAGTGCGGCAGTGCCGGCAGCACTGTCTTTCTGTGCCGCGCAGGCGCAGTTGGAGCTGCCGCAGTTGCAGTTGCAACTGCATTTCTTGTTGCCGCAGGAAGCAAGCATCAATGCGCAAGCCGCCACGGCTAATAATGATTGTTTCATATTGGTGTTTTGTTAAGTTGTTATTACTTGAGGATCTTAACCTTTATGTTCTTGAACCAAACATCGTCGCCGTGGTCCTGAAGACCGATGAAGCCTTCGTGGTTTTCGCCGCCGGCGTTGTTGAAGCCTTCAAATGCTGCGGGCCAAGCCTTCTCGCCGAATTTGCTTGTCTGGAGCAGGGCTGTCCATTCGGGAGTCCAAAGTTTGTATTCAACAACCTTCACTCCGTTCTGGTAGTGCGTAACATTGCCGTTGTAAACGCGGATAACCGTGTTGTTCCATTCGCCGTAGGGCTTCTGGTTTTGCGGCTTTGCGGGGATGAGGTCGTAGAGCGAGCTTGACTGGCGGTTGCCGTCCTTGCCGAGTTTTGCATCGGGGTGGTTGGCATTGTCAAGCACCTGGCTTTCCAAACCCGACACAACGATTGACTCGACATCGCCGTTCTTGTTTGCAAGCTCCTGTGCAAGATAGAAAATGCCGGAATTGCAAGCCTTGCCAACCTTCCAGTCAATGGAAAGCTCAAAGTTCTTGAACTTGTGGGCGAATATAATGTCGCCGCCCTCTTTGTTCTTGCGCTTCTCTTCGGGGGCCTGGTTGCCGATGAAGTGGATTGCGCCGTCTTCAATCACCCAGCGTGAGGGGATGTAGCTCTTGGCGTATCCTCTCCAGCCTTTCATGCTGGTGCCGTCGAATATGGTGATGTAGCCTTTCTTGTCAATGGGGAAGTTGAACTTGTCCCACTTTTCAGGGCCCTGGAAGCCTTGCGAGCAATACAGGGTTACAGTGCCTTTGGGGGCTGCGCAGCACGCAGCCTTTTTCTTGGGGCAAGCGGCATTGACGCTTACGGCCAAAGAAAGGCACAATACGCTATAAATTAATTTTTTCATTGTTGTTCTGTCTTGTTTTGGTTAAAGAGTGGGAAGTTCGGGCAATGTCCAGCCTTCGCGGTAAACCGGCTTGATGAGACGTGCCGCATATTCGTTTGCATCAATAGGCTCGCTGTACTTGCGGTCGAATGTCGGGTGTCCGTCGTGGATATGGAAATTGTCCTCGATTATGCTG
>CAKRMO010000135.1 GCA_934364765.1 uncultured Bacteroidaceae bacterium
CGGCTTTCTTCTCCAAGCAGACCGACGTGAACAGCAACTACTACAACAGCTCGTATTGGAACAACTACCAGAGCTACCTTTACGGCTACGGCACATCGGGCGGATATTACAACAACTATAATTATTACGACCCCGACAAATATGTCAAGATATACGGCGTTTCGCTCGGATGGGGCAAGCGCCTGCGCTGGCCCGACGACTATTTCTCGCTTACTGCGGAAGCCACTTTCCAGAGGTACGACCTGAAGTCGTGGCAGTACTTCATCATTACCGACGGTAACTGCAACAACTTCAACCTGAGCCTGACCCTTTCGCGCAACTCCGTTGACAACCCGATTTTCCCGCGCAGGGGTTCCGACTTCGTGCTTTCTGTTGCCGCCACGCCGCCATATTCGCTTTGGGACGGCAAGAACTACGGAAGCCTTGCACGCGATTACCGCGCCGCCTCATACAACAAGGAGATGCAGGAGAAATACCGCTGGGTGGAATACCACAAATGGAAATTCAAGCTCCGCACATACACCGCGCTCACCGGCAAGAACAAATGCCCGGTGCTGATGACGCGCACCGATTTCGGCATTCTCGGACATTACAACAAGCACAAGAAGTCGCCGTTCGAGACATTCTATATGGGCGGCGACGGAATGTCGGGCTATTCTTCGGGATATGCCACCGAGACAATCGGGCTTCGCGGATACGAGAACGGATGCCTCACGCCCTATGGCGCAGAGGGCTACGCCTACAGCCGAATGACGCTCGAGCTGCGCTATCCGCTGATGCTTAAAGGGCAGACAAACATCTACGCCCTTGCGTTTGCCGAGGGCGGAAACGCATGGAACGAGGTCAAGAAGTTCAATCCATTCGACATGAAACGCTCTGCCGGCGCGGGTCTGCGCGTGTTCCTCCCCATGGTGGGACTCATGGGTATCGACTGGGCATACGGCTTCGACAAGGTGTTCGGCTCAAACAAGAACGGCGGTTCGCACATACACTTCATCATAGGTCAGGAATTCTAAAACGTAATACCAACCATAAAAAACAAAGCAGGCATGAAATCATTACGTAACCTCATCATCGCACTGACGGCATCGCTCGGTTGCCTTGCGCCGGCGCAGGCGCAGAAATATGCTCTTGTGGATATGGAGTACATTCTCAAGAACATTCCCGCATACGAGCGTGCCAACGAACAGCTCAACCAGCAGTCGAAGAAATGGCAGGCCGAGGTAGAGGCCGTGCAGAACCAGGCACAGACCCTATACAAAAACTACCAGAACGAGTCGGTGTTCCTTTCCGCCGAACAGAAAAAGCAGCGCGAACAGGCAATCGTTGACAAGGAAAAGGAGGCGGCCGAGCTGAAGCGCAAATATTTTGCCCCCGAAGGCGAACTGTTCAAAAAGCGCGAGAGCCTTGTGCAGCCCATACAGGACGAAATTTACAACGCTGTCAAGGAAATAGCGCAGAACAAGGGCTTCCAGCTAATCCTTGACCGCGCCTCGGACACCGCAATTATTTTCGCCTCGCCCAAGATAGACATTTCAAACGAGGTGCTCGCCAAATTAGGCTATTCCAATTAATATCATTATATTTGCATCCTGTACAAAACGGAATATAAATAAGAAAACCAACGATAAACAATGAAAAAGGTAATTCTAACGGCTCTTCTGTTCCTACCGTTGAGCCTCTTTGCGCAGAAATTCGGACATTTCGATTCTTCTGAAATAGTTAAGGCCATGCCCGAATACGCCAAGTCGCAGACCGAAATCCAAAACCTCTCAAAGCAGTTCGAGGACGAAATCAAGCGTATGCAGGACGAGCTTACCAAGAAAGGCCAGGAATACGACCGCCAGCACGACTCGCTTCCCGACAACGTGAAGAAACGCCGCGAGCAGGAACTTCAGGAGCTTTACCAGCGCATACAGCAGACATCAAACGATGATCGCGACTCCTTGCAGGCAGCTTCGGCAAACAAGATGCGCGAAATCACGCAGAAAATCGTGAACGCCGTAAAGGCAGTGGGCGATGAGGGCAAGTATGTTTACATCATGGACACCACCGGCGGCATCCCCTACATCAGCAAAAGCCTCAGCGAGGACGTAACAAAGAAAATCCGCGAAAAGCTCGGCTTGAAATAAACCGAAGCCGGCAGATAAACTTATAAGGCGCATTACTTTTCGGGAGTGCGCCTTTTTGTTTGCAAGTTTTCTCGGAGAAAACGGAAATGCAAACGGTAACCAAGCGCAGCCAAACCAAACCTACATAAGTCATGAGCATGAAAGAAAAAAATATCTTTTCCATTGTCAGAAACGGACAGTACGACCAATATCTGGAATTGATAAACAACGTGGACGTAAATTGCCAAAATGAGTACGGCCAAAACCTCCTGCAAGAGGCGATAAGTTCAAACAGGGACGACATTGCTGTCGATTTGGTGGATAGGGGAATAGATGTCAATCACCAGGATTGCCAAGGGCTGACTCCGTTACACTTTTGTGCGCAGTATCTTAATATCCACGTTGCGGTGCTTTTGCTGAATAATAAGGCTGATGTAAATGCTGCCGATTCATACGGAAACAATCCGTTGTGGACTGCGGTGTTTAATGCGGGCGACGATTACCGAATGGTGGAATTGTTTGTGAAACACGGTGCTGACGCACAGCATAAAAACAAAGCCAATCGCTCGCCTCTTGATTTTGCGCGGCAAATTGAGGATACGGACATGATAAAAATCCTTTTGGATAAGGAATGACCAAACAGAAGCTGGAAAGTCTGGCTTAATGAAAGGCAAATGCCGGATAAGCCACAAAAAATGTAAAACGCTGAACCACAAGGAATTTCAATAAAACAAAACTTTCTTTTAAGCATTTGTTTTTCAGTGTGTTGCAAGTGGGCGAAAAAAGGTCTGATGTAATTCAAATTACATCAGACATAATTTTTCCTGCATAGGACGTAGTTTTTCTTACATCAAATGTAATTTTCGGGGTGTCTTGAAAAGGGCTATTGTTTTGGGCTTTGTGCAAGTTTTGGCAACGCATGGCATACGTCCTGTACACGGCCGCGTGAACCAAACCGCAAACCAGCGCAATTCGGACGTATGCCATACGCCCCTGCGGCGGTGCAATTTGTTTGTTGACTGGATATTGAAAATTTGTTCGGGCTGGTTTACTTTGCGGCTCTGTCAATGTCCCATTGCGCTTCAAACTCGTCTTTGCCAACCAGCATATCCGCCTCTATGTCCGACAATGTGTATTGCAGCATTACAGACATGGGCGGGTCGGACTTGACAAAATCCTCCGCGTTGCACTCGTTGGCGTCAACTATGCTGCGGCTGCCGTCCGGGTGTATGCTTACGGCTCTTGAAATAGTCGCTCCGCTGCACTCGCCATAGCAAACGGCATCGAATATTCTTGTCTTGAAATATATTTCACTCTCGAAAATGGTGGCAAGCTGCCCTTTCAGCCCGACAAGCAGGCGTGCCAAAAACAGCAGGAGCTTCTTCTTTGCGTCCTCCTGCGTCATGGTCAAACTGAAACTTCTGCCGAGCTGGCCTTCGGAACGTGTCTGAAATTTTACGTTTGACGCTTCTTGCGCAAGCTGGCTTTTGAGGTTTCCCATCGCCTTGTCCCAAATTTCCGTTTGACTTGGAAATACAACGTAGGTGTAACTGCACAGGCGGAATTCGTTTGCCTCAGGGTTGAACTGTATGAAAAAGTTTTCCTCGTTGAACGAGCAAAACAGCGGGTCTCCTTGAAACTGGTATTCGTCGGAGGGGCGGCTGCAAACGGTCTGCAATGTTTTCACCCTCGACTTGAACCATCTTTTGTGTCGTCCCTTGTGGCGCAGTGAGATTACGAACATCGCCAAAGTGAAGATTAACGCCGTTGGCTGTATGTAGTCGCCGGCTTTGAAGGCGGAGAATATGCCTATGCCGATGGCAATCAGGATTGCAATGCAGACGCAGGCTATGGCTGTTTGGAATATTGTTTCTGATTTTTTCGCGTTCATGACATATTTGTTAATCGTTTTTTATGGCTTTTGGATGCGGCCGGCATTATATACATCTTCACTGGTGTCCTCGGCGGCTTTGAGCGTTTCCGCCGTGTCTCCGCAAACATAGGCGGTGTGGCTTTTGAGGAAAATGTGGTTCAGCGTAAAGGCGAGGCTTTCCAATGTCTTTTCCCGGCATTGCGGCTTCAGCTCGCATTCCCAGACCACAATCACGTGCCAGCCCATTTGCGACAGGCGCAGGTGCTCCTCGCTGTCGCGTTCGCGGTTTCTCGCAATTTTCCTTTCCCAGAACGGAGTGTTGGTCTTGGGCATCTTGAAACTTTTGCAGCCTTCGTGTCCGTGCCAGAAGCATCCGTTTATGAAAATGCACGTGCGGTATTTCCGCAGCAC
>CAKRMO010000136.1 GCA_934364765.1 uncultured Bacteroidaceae bacterium
CTGTAAAGGCGTGCGTGTGGGTGCAAATCCTGCCCGAAGGCGACAACCGCTGCAAAATGAAAGTTACCACCGGCGTCGAGGTGAACTTCCTCATAAAGGGAATGGTTGACAAATATCTCGCACCCGGCGTAAACCAGCTGGCGGGGGTTCTTGCAGCCCTGCCATACGACAAAATATAAACCACGCAGACAATGGCAAACAAACTCTGGCAAAAAAACGTGGAGCTGAACAAGGAAATCGAAAAGTTCACGGTTGGCAAAGACCGCGAGCTTGACGTTTTCCTCGCCCCATACGATGTGCTCGGCTCAATGGCGCACATCACGATGCTCGAAAGCATCAACCTCCTTACAAGCTCCGAACTCAAAACGCTGCTTGCGGAGCTGAAAAACATATACCGCCTTGCCGAAAGCGGCAGGTTCGTCATCGAGGACGGCGTTGAGGACGTTCACTCGCAGGTGGAGCTTATGCTCACGCGCAAGCTTGGCGACGCGGGAAAGAAGATACACAGCGGACGCTCGCGCAACGACCAGGTGCTGGTCGACCTCAAGCTGTTTTCACGCGCCGGCATACACAGCATTGCGCAAGAGTGCAAAAAGCTTTTCGACGAGCTGCAAAAACAGAGCGAGAAGTACAAAAACGTGCTGATGCCGGGATACACCCACACCCAGATAGCCATGCCGAGCAGTTTCGGGCTTTGGTTCGGGGCGTATGCCGAGAGCCTTGCCGACGACATGCAGATGCTGCTCGCCGCATGGCGCGTGGCAAACCGCAATCCTCTGGGCAGCGCGGCCGGATACGGCTCGTCGTTCCCGCTCAACCGCACAATGACCACAGAGCTTCTCGGCTTCGAGTCAATGGACTACAATGTGGTTTACGCCCAAATGGGGCGCGGAAAGACAGAGCGCACCATAGCCTTTGCCATTGCAAGCATAGCCGGAACAATATCAAAGCTGGCGTTCGACGCCTGTATGTTCAATTCGCAGAACTTCGGATTCATCCGCCTGCCCGCCGAATGCACGACAGGCTCAAGCATAATGCCGCACAAAAAGAACCCCGATGTGTTCGAGCTTATACGCGCAAAATGCAACAAGCTGCAAACCCTGCCCACGCAGATAACGGCAATTATGAACAACCTTATATGCGGCTACTCGCGCGACCTGCAGACTATCAAGGAGGTGTTCATGCCGGCTTTCGGCGAACTGCTCGACTGCATACGCATGACCGCATACATCGTGGAGCGCACCGAAGTGAACGAAAACATTCTCGACAACCCGCTCTACGACCCGATTTTCTCCGTTGAGGAAGTGAACCGCCGCGTGATAGCCGGCACTCCGTTCCGCGAAGCCTACAAACAGGTGGGGCTGGAAATCGAGGCGGGCAAGTTCACGCCCGACAAGAACATACACCACACCCACGAGGGAAGCATCGGAAACCTTTGCAACGACAAGATTGCCGCCCTGATGAACGCCACGCTCGGCGAGTTTCATTTTGAGCGCGTGGACGAGGCGGTGAAAAAGCTCCTCGGCGAATAAACACCCCTGCACATGAAACGGCTGCTGCAACCCATACTTTTGGCGTGCGTAATGCTTCTGGCGGCGTGCGACGCCGACACGGTGGAGTCGAAATTCTCGAAACTCCGCGCCGCGTTCTCGCTCTCGCCCGTCAACACCATCGCGCCGCTGAACCAGGCCCTGACATCCTTCGGCGACTTCTGCACAATAACAGCCGACATGAACCATTATTACTTCAGCACGCTCAGAAATTCGCAACAGGTGAACCGCGACGCATACGCCGCCTATAAGACCTTTATCTGTATAGGAGGCTTCATCGTGGGGAAGGCGTCGCAAACAGACCTGGACACAAACGACTACCCCCTATTGTGCTACGACCTTTGCTGCCCCAACTGCTGGCGGGATGACGACATAGCAAAAAACATGAAGCTCGAAGAAGGCGGGCGCGCATCGTGCAGCCGATGCCACAGGACATACGACCTGAACAACAACGGGCTTATCGTGAGCGGCAACAAGGGGCGCAAACTTGAACGCTACCGCATGACCTACAACGGCATGGCGATTATGATTGCCAACTGAAACGGCATAATGCAAAATGATAGCCACAGCCGCTTACGTGGAGCAGAAGTTCCGTGAATACAACGCCGCCATTTTCGGCGGCGTTCTCAGTGTGCCGCCCATACGCATGAGCAACGCCCGCACCTTTCTGGGGCAGGTGAGATACAAAAGGCGCAGGAAGCTTTTCGGCAAGGAGGAGAAATACGACTTCACACTCTGCATAAGCCGCCGCTACGATTTGCCGCAAAGCCAGCTTGACGATGTAATCATTCACGAAATGATACATTATTATATAGACTCGCGCCACATGAGCGACACTTCGGCACACGGCAGAGTGTTCCGCAGCATTATGGACGGCATAAACCGCAAGTTCAACCGCAACATAACCATTTCGGCACACCATGCGCAACCCTCCGAGGCTGACAGCAACGCGCAAAGCCGCCTCACCCTTTTCTGCGCCGTAAGCCTTGCAGACGGCAAGACAGGCGTTGCCGCAGTGGCAAGGACGCGGATTTTTGAAATGTGGGACTGTTTTGCCAAGTCTCCCGATGTGCACGGCGCAAAGTGGTACGCCTCCCACGACCCGTTCTTCGCAAAATTCCCAAGATACCGCAGTCCAAAAGTTTCAATCGTCCCCGCCGGAGAACTGGACGCACACCTTAAGAACGCAGTCCCGCTGAAACGCAGCGGAAAAACCATACAGACGGCGTGAGACAGCGCACAAAACCCGCGACTCTTCCCAAAGGCAGCTAATCGTTTGATAACCAGCGAATAGCCCTTGTATCAGCAATAGCCCATAACCTTTTGTTTTACAACACGTTGCAAGTGGCGAAAAAAAGGTCTGATGTAATTTAAATTATATCTGATATAATTTTCCCTGCATAGGACATAGTTTTTCCTACATCCGATGTAGTTTTCGGGGAGTCTTGAAACAAAGTGCCGGTTTTGGTTTTGCCATAATCGCAGGGGGAGGGGCAAAACGAAATCTTTAGAGAAAGAAATTTTTCAATATAAAACCAGACAACTCTGTTCAACCATAAAAAGAGCCATACCGTTACTCAAAAAATAGAGTTGATATGGCTCTTTTATGTATATTGGTTACAATCAGTAACTTTTCAGGGCGGACTTATTAGTTTTGGCACACCCTGTCGCGTTTTATTCAAAAAAAGCTTGCTGCAAGATTACTTGTCAAGCGTGCAAATGCTCACGCGGTTCCAGTCCGGCTCCTTGAACATATTGCCTACGCCCTGGCCTTCCGCCTGAATGCGGCTTGCCTTGATGCCATACTTGTTCACGAGCACGGTCTTCACGGCCTCTGCACGGCTCTTTGAGAGTTTTGCGTTGATTTCCGCGCTGCCTTCGGGCGAAGCGTAGCCCTTGATCACCACCTTGGAATCCTTGTGGTTCTTCATGTATGTCGCCACGCGCTCAACGTTGGGCATCTGCGAACGCTCAACCACGCTCTTGCCCTGAGCGAATGTGATGTAGCTTTCGAGGTCGCGGTTGATAACGTTGTTCACCACGGTCTGGGGCTTGCGGTTCTTGCACTCGTTGAGTTCGTTCTGGAGTTTTGCGTTCTCGTTCTTGAGGTTGCTCACCTCGTTGTTCAGGCCGTCAACCTGCCCGCGAAGGGCGTTGATCTTCGAGTTGAGGCCGTCAACCTCTGCCTGGTCGTATTCCTTGACCAATGCGAAGTTGTGCGTGCCGTTGCTTGTTGCGAACTTGTAGGTTACGCCGGCTGCAAGCTCAACAGCGGAATGGTTCACGTTGTAATTCATGGGGTGCACAGCCTTGTTTGCGTCGAGCATCCATGTTATCGCGGGCTTGATGTTAAGCTGCCAAGCCTTGTCTGCGCCGAGGTTGAAGTTGAAATTCAAACCTGTCTTTGAGCTGAAGCCGTCTATGCCGTTGCCATTGCCGCCGTTCATGTAGAAGTGGGTGTAGCCTGCGCCGAAGTAAGCCTCAAGCTCAAACGCACGCGGCTCGCCCTTGTAGCCGCCGAAGAGGTTGGAAAGGTTGAACTTGTTGAGGAGCATAACCTGTGCCGCATCGAAGGCAGTCTTGCTCTTGCCGAACTCCGAAGCGGGGAACATGGAGCCGATCTTGTCGTAGTTGATGCCGGTCTGGCCCTGCACAGCGAGCGCGTAAACAGGGGTGAACCACTTTGAGGCCTCAAGCGTGATTGTGGGGCGCATACTTCCGAAGAAAGCATGGTTGGTTGTCGGGGTTATAACGCCGCCGGCGATGCCGAGAGTCCAGTTGTCGCCAAACT
>CAKRMO010000137.1 GCA_934364765.1 uncultured Bacteroidaceae bacterium
GCTGCGGATTGAGAGGCTGCTGAACGAGAAGAACCTGCTCACGGGGCTTAAGGAGGCTCTGCCGAGGGTTTGGAGCATGGTGCTGTCAACCGCCAACGTGGTGATAAGCATCGTGTCGTCCCTCATGGCGTTGCTCTACCTTGTTTTCATGCTCAACGACTACGACCGCGTGAAGAAAGGATGGATTAGGTTCGTGCCGAAAAGCAGGAGAAGCATGGCGCAAAAGGTGGTGGGCGACATCGACAACGGCATGAGCGGCTACTTTCGCGGACAGGCACTCGTGGCCCTCGCCAACTGCGTGCTGTTTTCCGCCGGGTTCATGATAATAGGCTTCCCGATGCCCGTGGGGCTGGGAGTTTTCATAGGCCTGATAAGCTTCATACCATACGTGCAGCTCCTGGGCTTCTTTCCCGCCACCGTGCTCGCCATACTGTGCTCTGTTGACACTGGCAGGAATTTCTGGATGCTGATGCTGGGCGTTATAGCAGTGTATGGCGTGGTGCAGGTGTTGCAGGACTCCATCATCACACCCCACATAATGGGCAAAATCCTCGGACTGCGCCCCGCCGTGGTGCTGCTCTCGCTCACTGTATGGGGATACCTGCTCGGCATCATCGGACTTATTGTCGCGCTTCCGCTGACGCAAATCCTCATATCCTATTACCGCCACTACGTGGTTGACGACCCGCTCGACAGCGAGGCGGAACGGGAGACCAGGCGCAGGAAAAAGCGCGAAAAGGCGGGGCAGGCGGCGGAAAGCACGCCCCGCGCCTGAAGAAAACAGGCGCACAGGCAAATTATAGCGGCAAAAATTTGGCAGGTTTGAAATAACTCCGTATTTTTGCACTCGCTTAACGGCAGACAAAGGTCGATCCGCTAGCTCAGCTGGTAGAGCACAACACTTTTAATGTTGGGGTCTTGGGTTCGAGCCCCAAGCGGATCACAAACAGGGTCATCATTTGACGACCCTGTTTCTTTTTTATGATTTGCCATTATCAATGCTTTTTTAATCACACTTCGACAAATCTTCAATTTTCGTGTCGCAAACTTCGATAAATTCCCAAAATCACGGCTTCCAACTTTGATATTTTCCCGATTTTTACGGTTGCAAGTTCGATAAAAGGCGGCGTTTTTCCTGCGTCGCCGCTTTCCCGCGCCACAACGCGCAACGGCGGATGATTTTGCCCGAAGAGAGCAAATTCATACCTTTGCACACAAATCAATATACAAAACTTTATGGCTCTCATTAAGGATTTCAAGGATAAAAGCCCCAAATGGGGAAAGAACTGCTACTTTTCGGAAAACGCAACGCTCATTGGCGACATCACCATGGGCGACGACTGCAGTGTTTGGTTCTCGGCGGTGATACGCGCCGACGTTGACGGCGTGAGGATGGGCAACCGCGTGAATGTGCAGGACAATGCCTGCATTCACCAGGCGGGCGGTTTTCCTGTGATATTAGAGGACGACGTAACGCTGGGGCATGGCGCGATAGTGCACGCCTGCACCGTGCGCAAGGGTGCGCTGATAGGCATGAACGCCGTGGTGCTTGACGGGGCGGAAATCGGCGAGGGCGCGGTTGTGGCCGCCGGAGCGGTGGTGCTCGGCAAGACAAAAGTGGGCGCACACGAGATTTGGGCGGGAGTCCCCGCGAAAAAGATGAACAAGGCCGCCGACCCGGGCGAGGCGGAATGGTTTGCCGAAGAATACGTAAAGCTGAAAGAGTTTTACAAGTGAGCCGCAGATACAAAAGCATACAAGGCCGCTTCTTTTCAAAGCAAACCCGCTCCTGTCTATATAAGAATTGCACTTCCGTGATGGCGTATGACATATGCCCTAATTGCGCCGCTCTTGCGATTTTACGGTGCTGGTTTGCGGATTTCGCGGACATGGTTTGGGCGGTGGCATTTTGGGCGGTGGCCACCGCCCCTGCAATTTCCGCAAAACCAAAACCGATTGCTCTTTTCAAACACCCCGAAAATTATATAGGACACAGGAAAAACTATGTCCTATGCAGGAAAAATTATGTCTGACATAATCCAGACTACATCAGACCTTTTTTCCGCCGTTGCAAACATCTGTATTACAACAACTTGCAAAGCCCTTTCCAAAAGACACATATAACTGGTTTTCAACGTGTTTCGAAATCTGCGGTTTGGGGGAGGTGTCTGCGTTGTGGGACGCGGGAAAAAGCGCACCGCCATACTCCCGCCGCAAACAACACAAAACCGGCACATCATGAAAGCATTTGTGCAAAAAGAACTATATTTGCAATATAAAAATTACGCAAACAACCATTCACTACATGACCAAGGCTAACAAACTTAAATCGGTTATCGGCGCATTTGCGCTGCTCGGCTCGCTCTGCGCCGCAACGGCAAGTGCAGAAAGCGTGAGAACCGTTGCCCGCCCCGACATTGCGGCGGCATCCCCCCACTACATTGCCAACAAAGCTCCGCTTGTGCAGTCGTCTTTCATAAAGCTGCCAACCGGCAGCATAAAGCCGCAGGGCTGGATTCTCACCCAGCTAAACCTGCAGGCCGACGGCCTTTGCGGGCATCTTGGCGAAATAAGCGCGTGGCTTCAAAAGAACGACAACGCATGGCTCTCCTCCTGCGGCAAATGGGGCTGGGAGGAAGTGCCCTACTGGCTGCGCGGATATTCGGGCATGGCATGGATTCTCGGACGCAAGGACATGCAGAAGGAGAGCCGGCTGTGGATTGACGCAATGCTGAAAAGCCAGAAAGCCAACGGCGACTTCGGCCCCGAAGAGGAGGGGCTCGACCATTATTGGGCTAACATGATTGTGCTGTGGCTGCTGCAGGACTACTACGAATACAGCGGCGACAAGCGCGTGATTGACTTCATGACGAAATATTTCCACTTCCAGCTCACAGTGCCCGACGACAAGTTCCTGCGCAAATACTGGGAGAACTCACGCGGCGGGGACAACCTGTGGAGCGTGGTGTGGCTATACAACCGCACGGGCGACAGCGAGCTGCTGAAGCTCGCCGACAAGCTGCACCGCTGCACCGCCGACTGGACGCAGGCGCAGAACCTGCCCAACTGGCACAACGTGAACATAGCGCAAGGCGTGAGGGAGCCGGCTGAATATTTCCTGTTCAGGAAAGACAGTTCGCTGCTCCGCGCCACATACAACGACCAGCAACTCGTGAGGCGCATATTCGGGCAGATGCCCGGCGGGATGTTCGCCGCCGACGAAAACGCCCGAATGGGCTACATCGACCCTCGCCAGGGCACGGAAACCTGCGGCTTTGCCGAGCAAATGGCCACCGACGAGATACTCCTGCTCACAACCGGCGACCCCAGTTGGGCGGAAAACTGCGAGGACATTGCGTTCAACAGCTTCCCCGCCGCATTCAGCCCCGACTACAAGGCACTGCGCTACCTCACCTGCGCCAACATGGTTGTGAGCGACGAGAAAAACCACAGCCCGGGAGTGCAGAACGAAGGGCCGTTCCTTGCCATGAACCCGTTCAGCAGCCGCTGCTGCCAGCACAACCACGGCTTCGGCTGGCCCTATTATGCGCAGCACCTTGTGCTCGCCACCAACGACGGCGGACTTGCCACCGTGCTTTTCGGCGCGTGCGAGGCAAAGGCGAAAGTGGGCGGCGAGGGGCGTGAAATAACCCTAACCGAAGAAACAGGCTATCCGTTCGACAGCAAGATAAGGCTCACCGTGTCCACAAAAAAGAAAGTGTCGTTCCCGCTGTATGTGCGCGTGCCGTCGTGGACGCACAACGCCACGGCAAGCGTAAACGGCAAAGCGTTGGACTGCAACCCCGAAAACGGCAAATACCTGCGCATTGAACGCGAATGGGAAAACGGCGACCGCGTGGAGCTTGACTTCCCGATGAGCATAAGCCTGCGCCACTGGCCAACAAACCAGAACTCCGTGAGCGTGGACTACGGTCCGCTCACCCTTTCGCTGCGCATTGACGAAAAGAACGAGAGAAAGGAAAGCGACAAGACGGCAATAGGCGACTCGAAATGGCAAAAGGGCGCGGACACGACCAAATGGCCCACGTGGCTTATATATCCCGCGTCAGACTGGAACTACGCCCTTTGCCTGAACGAGCCGATAAAGCTGGTGAAAAAGGAAAACGTAAAAGAAAACACAAACCCATTTGTCTCCACGGACGTTCCCTTGGTGTTCAAGGCAAAAGGCAGGAAAGTCCCGAGCTGGGGCATTGACAAATACGGCCTTTGCGCCCCGCTTCCCGACGCAACCGCCCCACAAAGCAGCGCGAAATACGACATAGAGCGTATACACATGGGTGCGGCGCGGGTGCGAA
>CAKRMO010000138.1 GCA_934364765.1 uncultured Bacteroidaceae bacterium
GGATGCAGCGCGTGCAGAAGGAATGCGGAATGCTCGTGGCCACCGAAGTGGCAAACAAGGCCCATGTTGAAGCCGCGCTCAAAGCCGGCATTGACATTCTGTGGATTGGGGCGCGCACTTCAGCCAACCCCTTTGCCATGCAGGAGATTGCCGACGCGCTCGAAGGCGTTGACATTCCCGTCCTGGTTAAAAACCCAGTGAACCCCGATCTCGAACTTTGGATTGGCGCGCTCGAACGCCTAAACAACGCCGGCATAAAGCGTCTGGGGGCTATTCATCGCGGCTTTTCCACCTACGACAAGCGCATTTACCGCAACCTGCCCATGTGGCACATAGCAATAGAGCTTCACCGCCGCATTCCCAACCTGCCGATGATTTGCGACCCAAGCCACATAGGCGGAAAGCGCGAGCTTATCGCTCCGCTTTGCCAGCAGGCTATGGATCTCGGCTTTGACGGACTTATAATCGAAAGCCACTGCAAGCCCGACGAGGCTTGGAGCGACGCGAGCCAGCAGGTTACGCCCGAAGTGCTTGACTTTATACTCGACCGCCTTGTGGTGCGCTCCACAACCCAGTCAACAGAAAGCCTGCACGCCCTGCGCTACCAGATAGACGAGTGCGACAACAACATTCTCGACATCCTGGCAAAACGCATGAGGATTTCACGCGAGATAGCCGTTTACAAGCGCGAACACAACATGACCGTAGTTCAGGCGGGGCGTTACAACGAAATCCTTGACAAGCGCGTGGCGCAGGGTATGCTGTGCGGAATGAGCGCGGATTTCCTCAAGACTATCTTCGAGGCAATTCACGAGGAGAGCGTCCACCAGCAGCTTGACCTTATAAACAAGTGAAAAACGATGAGGATACTCATTCTCGGCGCGGGCAAAATGGGGTCGTTTTTCGTTGACCTGCTGAGCTTCGACCACGAGACGGCAGTTTACGACACCGATCCCAAACGCCTCCGCTTCATGTACAACACGCAGCGTTTCACAAGGCTTGAGGAAATAGACGCCTTCCGCCCCGAAATGGTGATAAACGCAGTTACGCTGAAAGCCACCATTACCGCTTTTGAAAAGATAATGCCGCATATTCCCGAAAGCTGCATACTGAGCGACATAGCTTCGGTGAAGACCGGAATGAAAGCCTTCTACGACAAATGCGGCTTCAAGTTCGTTTCCACCCACCCGATGTTCGGCCCTACGTTTGCCAACCTCGGTTCGCTTAGTTCCGAAAACGCCATAATAATAAAGGAGGGCGACTATATGGGGCGCATCTTCTTCCGCGACCTTTACAACCGCCTTGGGCTTAATGTGCGGGAATACACTTTTGAGGAGCATGACGAGACCGTGGCTTACTCACTTAGCATTCCCTTTGTCTCAACTTTTGTATTCGCCGCAGTTATGAAACATCAGGACGCGCCCGGAACAACTTTCAAACGCCATATGGCGATTGCCCGGGGCGTGCTTGGCGAGGACGACACGCTGCTGCGCGAAATTCTTTTCAATCCCCTGACATCGGGGCAGGTTGAGAAAATACGCACAGAGCTTAGCGAACTGATAGACATCATAGACAACAAGGACGAGGCAAGGCTTGGGGCGTATCTAACCAAAATAAGAAGGAACATAGAGTAGCCGCCACATTGCCATAAGCCATAAAAAATGCGGAGAGCCTTAAATGGACTCTCCGCATTTTTGCTTTTTGCAGCCGCCGCGCAACCAATTCCCGTCGGCGGCAGTCATGTTATTCCTGTCCTTCCGCCTTTTCCGCCGCGGGTGCATCTTCGGGCTTTTCCTCCTCAAAGTCGGTTATGCCGCCCTTTACAAGCAGGTCATACCATACGAGCAGTTTGCGAATGTCGCTGTCGTGCACGCGGTCGGTGTCGTATTCCGGCAATACGGCTGCAAAATATTCGTGCAGTTCGTTTGCCGCAATCTTGCGCGGGTTGAACTTCAGGCACTCGCCGTTCTCGTGCGCCTTAACCTTGTTGAAAACGTTCATCAGCGGCTCGTCCTCGTCCTCGCAGTATATTGAGATGTCGTTGAGCGAAACCACCTTGTCGTGCATTCCCACAGAAAATCTCTGGCGTTTCTCGTCAACGCTCTCAACGATGAGCATTCCGCGCCCTTGTTTCATCAACTTAAACAGACCGGGCTTGCCGGATATTGAAATTATTCTTTCTGTCATTTTCGTGTTCTTTATTATTGTTCAGTTCTTTTTGTTCTCTAATTCCGCTATTGGCACAGGGGCTGCCTTGGGGTCGCCTATGTGGTTGTAGTCAACGGTTTTTCTCCCGCTTTTACGGCTCATTGTCGGAAACCAAATGTCCCCGGCTGTCAGGCCGCACTTCTCCACCGCGCCTATGGCGTATTCGCTCCGTCCGAAATCGGGATTTTCGTTGTTTGTGCCGAAAGTGAATTTCAGCCCGCGCTCTTTTGCCATGCGTATTATCTTGTAGCTTGGCAGCTTGTAGCGCGAGTTTATCTCGAGCGCGATGCCGTTTTTCTGCAAAACGTCAAGCACGCGGTTTATGCGGGCGTCGGTCCAATATTTGTCGTATTCGTCCTGCATTATCTCGGGCAGGAACGTGGGGTTGGCGTAAAAGTCCACAGGCTCGTTTGTGAGGATTTTCACTATCTGGTCAACGAGCATATCCATGTACTGCTCCTTGGTGCGTCCGTCAAGGCGCACTTCCTCCGGGCGGTATATGCGGCAGATGCGCCCTTTGTCAACAATGGTCAGCGCGTCGGTGAACAGGTAGTCAAATCCGTCAAGCACCGGGCGCGTGAACTTGGCAATCCACCTGCGTCCCTCGCCCTGCGCCCCCAACAGGAACGGCACGGATTTCATCTCCTTGCAGTATGCCGTGGCTGCGCTGTCGTCAGGCAGCATAGTGCCTATGCCGCCCTCACCAAGGTTTATGCTTATGCCGTAGTCTATACCGTAGTTCATCGACTTGGCACGCGCCATGTCCAAGGTCAGTCCGCCTTTCAGGTGTACATGGTAGTCGATAACCGGGAAGTTACGCTGCTGCAACCTTATCGCCCCATCCGTCTGCTCGTCTGTTGGCGGCATGGTGTCGTTGGGGTTCACGGCATCCGCGTCCAAATGCGTAAGCTTTATGTCGCGGAACTTTACAGTGCCCTTATAGCCCGCAAGCGCGAATTTGCCGTGTCCCAAAAGCCTCTTGGCGTATTGCGGCAGACGGTAGGGCTTCTCCGGCTCGGTGTAGCACACCACCTCCGTGCCGTTTATGGCTATCGAGATGTTTTTGCCCCTCACGGCTATCGTGAAGTCGAACCATTTCCCATTGTCGGCGAGCGAGTGGTAGAGGTTTCTAACTGTTGACAGGCTGCCGGTTTTGCGCGTGCCGTCGGATGCGCCGTTGTGTATCAGCATTTCGTATCCGCCGTCCTTGCCGTCGTTGTGGAACAGCACAGCCGCCTCGGCGGCACTGTCGGCAAGGGCCTGGCCCTGCAAAATGAAGTTGGCGCAGTCGCCGCCTCCTATGTATTTCCGCCCCGCCCCGACTTCAATTTCGGTGGCGTTCACGGTTTCCTGCGGGTTTTCGGCAGAAGTCCACTGGCTTATGACCTGCGGCGTTTCGCCTTTCCCTCCGCACGACAGCAGTGCAAGGCACATGGCGAGCGGTGCGAAAAAGCGCGCCGGCAATGGTTTTACGGTTCTCATTCTTCCTGATATTGGCATTTCCCCGCAAAGGTAAAATAATTATGCTGATTTGCGGGCTGCGGCAGGATTAAAATATGTTTCCGCAGCCCGTCCGGGAAAAGCTTCAGAAGCCGCGTTTTTTATAGGCTTCGGCAAGCTGGCGCATAGCCTTCTCGATAATGCATCGCGGCTGCCCCACGTTAAGGCGCATAAATCCGCAGCCAGGTTTGCCGAACATCTCGCCGTCGTTAAGATAGAGCTTCGCGTCATTGATATAAAAGTCGGTAAGCTCCTTCTGCGTGGCGAAGCCGAGGGCGCGGTTGTCGAGGAACAGCAGGAACGAAGCCTCGGGCCTTATGAAAGTTATCTTGGGGCAGTTTTCCGCCAGAAAGCCGTGCACATAGTCAATGTTGCCCTTCACATAGTTGAGCATCTGGCCGAGCCACTCCTCGCCCTCCGGGCTGTAGCACGCCTCAACACAGTCGTAGCCGAAGACGTTTCCGTTGCCTATGTCGTTGTTGTCGAGATATGAGAAAAACCTGCGGCGCAGCGAGTCGTTGGGGACAATGGCATGGGAGGCTATCACGCCCGGCAGGTTGAAAGTCTTCGTGGGTGCCATGAACGTAACGGTTATGTCC
>CAKRMO010000139.1 GCA_934364765.1 uncultured Bacteroidaceae bacterium
GTGTTGTTTACGCCGAAGCCTTTGTCGCAGCGCTCCTTTGCGGCGCGCGAAGCCACGTCGCGGGGAACGAGGTTGCCGAATGCCGGATAGCGGCGCTCCAGATAGTAGTCGCGGTCTTCCTCGGGGATGTCGGTGGGCTTAATCTCGCCTTTCTGCAGTTTCTTTGCGTCCTCGAGTTTCTTGGGAACCCAGATGCGGCCGTCGTTGCGCAGGGACTCTGACATGAGTGTGAGCTTGGACTGCTTGTCGCCGTGAACGGGGATGCAGGTGGGGTGTATCTGCACGTAGCATGGGTTTGCGAAGTATGCGCCGTGGCGGTAGGCCGCCATTGCAGCGGAGCAGTTGCAGCCCATTGCGTTGGTCGAAAGGAAGTATGTGTTGCCGTAGCCGCCGGTTGCGAGCACCACTGCGTGGGCTGCGAAACGCTCGAGCTTGCCTGTTACGAGGTTTTTGGCGATGATGCCGCGTGCGCGGCCGTCAATCATCACAACGTCCTGCATTTCGTAGCGGGTGTAAAGCTCCACCGTGCCGGCGTGAACCTGGCGCATCAAAGCCGAGTACGCTCCGAGAAGGAGCTGCTGTCCGGTCTGTCCTTTTGCGTAGAATGTGCGGCTCACCTGCACGCCACCGAAGGAGCGGTTTGCGAGCAGTCCGCCGTATTCGCGTGCAAAGGGAACGCCTTGTGCCACGCACTGGTCGATGATGTTCGCGCTCACTTCGGCAAGGCGGTAAACGTTGGCCTCGCGTGCGCGGTAGTCGCCGCCCTTTACCGTGTCGTAGAACAGGCGGTAAACAGAGTCGCCGTCGTTCTGGTAGTTCTTGGCGGCGTTGATGCCACCCTGCGCTGCGATGGAGTGTGCGCGGCGCGGCGAGTCCTGGATGCAGAAGTTCAAAACGTGGAAGCCCATTTCGCCGAGCGATGCTGCTGCCGAAGCTCCGGCAAGGCCCGTTCCCACAACAATCACGTCGAGCTTGCGCTTGTTGGCGGGGTTCACCAAACGCTGGTGAGCTTTATAGTTGGTCCATTTTTGCGATACAGGACCTTCTGGAATTTTTGAATTTATAGTTGACATATCTTTGTTTCTTGTTTGGCAGGGACTGCGCGGCGGCTGTCCCCAATTTGTTATCTATATGCTTTGTTGCAAACGGTTGGGAGCCTGTCAGCACGCGCCGCCGCAGAGGGCGAACTTCAAAACCACTGCCACGAATGCAAGCGCCACAACCGTTACGTAAACGGAGCCTATGGCCTTCCAGCGGCAGAACCATGTCTTGCCGTTTAGGCCGAGGGTCTGGAACGCGCTCCAGAAGCCGTGGGTGAGATGGAACCACAGTGCGGCGAGCCACACGATGTAAACCAGCGCGTAGATTGGGTTGCCGAATGTCTGGGCTATGAACCCTGCGCCGTCGGTAGGCTCAATCCCGCAGGCCCCGGCGTTGCCGGTGAGCTCGGCGAGCATCATGTTGGCCCAGAAGTTGTAGAGATGGAGCACAAGGCCGAGCACCACGATGATGCCGAGCACGAACATGTTCTGGGAGGCCCATTCCACCTTTTCGGGGCGTGCCGTTACGTTGTAGCGGCTTGCGCCGCGCGCCTTGCGGTTCTGCAGCGTGAGGATGAACGCATACACAAAGTGCAGGGCCACCAGAAAGGCGAGAGCCAGGGTTCCGGCCACGGCATACCAGTTGCTGCCGAGAAATTCACACACGCTATTGTAGGCGTCCTCGGAGAAGAGCACCACGATGTTCATAGCGGCATGGAATGTCAGGAAAAGAATCAGGGCAATGCCGCTTACCGACATAACCACCTTCTTTCCAACAGATGAATCATATAACCACATAGAGTGTTGGAGTTAATTATTGATGTTAATGTTCCGTTGTTAAAAGCATTTCTAAAGTGTTTGCAAAGTTATACAATTCCCGAATTTCCACAAAAGGCAAATGCTGAAAAAAGCGGTGTTCGGGAAATCAAAAACGCCGTGCCGGAGCAGCGTGGAAACTGTGTGTTGCGTGAATCGGGGATGTGGGACTCCGAAAAATGGGAGGTGTTGTGCGGTTTTGCCATGTTGCCGCGATGTTTTTGTTTGCGCAACGCGGTTCGGACGATGGCGTGCCGGGAGTATGTAATACGTCATGCAAATGGCGCAAAACCGGAATTGGCTGCCCGTTTCCAATATATCCCGAAAACTACATCGGATGTAGGAAAAACCATGTCCTATGTGGGAAAAATTATATCAGACATAATCCAGACTACATCAGACCTTTTTTCGCCCACCTGCAAGCGTCTGTTTTCCAAATGCTTGCAATATTCTTGAAGAATGCGGCAAAACTTTGGCGTTCAGCACGTTGTGCAAACGGTGGCAAATGCCCCTCAATTTTCGGTTATTGCGCGGCAAACGCGGTCCTGGAAATTGCGTGCGTTGCGGTCGTGGAGCACCCCTTGGTTGAATATTGCGAAGGCGAGTTCGTGGCCCTCGGGCGACGTGGCGTATCCTGCAAGGGTGATTACCCCCTCAAGCGTGCCGGTTTTGGCGTGCACGTTATACTGTGCCGCAGTGCCGCGCATCCGCCTTTCGAGCGTGCCGTCAACTCCCGCCACCGGCAGGGCCGGGTAAAGGTGGTCGTAGATGTTTGAGCGCGAGCGGGCATATACAAGTGCCTTCATCAGCAGTTCGGGCGAGGCGTAGTTGTAGAGCGAAACGCCGCTGCCGTCGGCAATCACATAGCGCGAGGCGTCGAGCCCCATGCGCGAAATCATAGCCTTCACCTTTGCCGCCGAATGCTTCGCCCCGGCGTAGTCGCGCCTGTCCTGCGCCCCGAGCTGGTAGAACAGCGACTCGGCGTATGTGTTGTCGCTCTCCTTGAGCATGGGCATCAAAATCTGGTCTATGGTGTGGTATCGCGTTATCACGCATTTGGCTGTGCCAACCTTCCTTATGGAGTATGCCGGGGTGAACTTCACGCCCTGTTCGGCGAGTGCGCTGAAAAATTCGTCCATGAACCTGTCCCTGCCGTTGTAGAGCAGGGCGCGCAAGGGGGGCATGTCGTCGTCCCAGCACCATCCCTCGCCCCATTTCAGGGTGTCTTTCACGGAAACGTCCGCCCTTATCTCCCCGGCAATGCTGTCTATGCCCATTTCCCTTATTGCTGCGGCAAGGGCGCGCATATCGTCGTGGCCGAACATGGGGTCCATCCCCGCCTTTATATATACGTTGCCTTTCAGCACGGAGTCCTCCACCGCCCCCTCGGTGAA
Organism: uncultured Bacteroidaceae bacterium; assembly: GCA_934364765.1. Lineage (GTDB taxonomy): Bacteria > Bacteroidota > Bacteroidia > Bacteroidales > Bacteroidaceae > UBA6398. The sequence continues at coordinate 3,251 of CAKRMO010000139.1, forward strand.
GAGCGAAGTCTCGAAGCGGTATGAGCCGCCGAGCTGCTGGAGCGCGGTGATTGCGGTGAGCACCTTGGCTGTGCTTGCCGGGCGCATGGTCTGGCGTATGTCCTTGGAATACACGAGCGAGTCGGCTGTGATGTCATACACCCCTATCCCCGTGAACGAGGTCTCGAACATGGGTGCGGACACAAGGCGGTCAATGCGCTGCCTCACCCTTTGCGCCCACGGCAGGAGCGAATCCCCGGCGGCGGAAATGCTGTCTTGGGCGGCGGCAACCGTGTCGCCCTGCGCCACAACGGCGGTGTCGGCGGGGGAAAGGGGGATTACTGTCTGCGCACCGCCGTGCAGCGGGGATGCAAGGGACAGTATGCCTAAAACAAGGTATCTTAGTTTCATCGGGTTGCAAAATTACTAATTTTTTCGGTAAACGCCCGCGCCGCAAGCCTCACGGCGCGGCTTGCAAAACCGCCGCGTTGCGCGAATGCCACCGGTGGTTGGGTGTGCGTACAATAAAAAAATCGTTTTTTCGGCGGCAAAAATCATGGGAACGCTCAAATTTCAGTAGTTTTGTAGCACGATAAAAACAGAAGGCAGAACAATGATTCGCAAGTTTGATTTCCTGGTTATAGGCTCGGGCGTGGCGGGAATGAGCTACGCCCTCAAGGTGGCGCGCAGCGGCAAGGGCAAGGTGGCCCTCGTATGCAAGACAACGCTCGAGGAGGCCAACACCGCCAAGGCGCAGGGCGGTGTGGCGTCGGTTACAAACCTGAAGCTCGACAACTTCGAGAAGCACATAAGGGACACGATGATTGCCGGCGACTACATAAGTGACCCGAAAGCCGTGGAGCAGGTGGTGAAGGGTGCGCCCGAGGGCATAAGGTTTCTCGTGGAGAACGGTGTGCATTTTGACAAGAAGAGCGACGGCAGCTTCGACCTGCACCGCGAGGGCGGGCATTCGGAGTTCCGCATACTCCACCACGCCGACGACACCGGCTTTGAGATACAGCGCGGCCTTATGGAGG
>CAKRMO010000140.1 GCA_934364765.1 uncultured Bacteroidaceae bacterium
GGTATGGGCAATGTCTTCAGCGTTTCGGCGGCTGAGAGAATATTCCCGTTTTGTTTGTCGGCGCGTATCAGTCCGTCGCGCAAAGTTATGGTGCGGCTGCTGTATGATGCTATTTCCGGGTTGTGGGTTACGAAGATTATGGTCATTCCCTCGGAGTGTAGCTCCTGGAACAGCGTGAGGATTTCAAACGACGTGCGGGTGTCGAGGTTTCCCGTGGCTTCGTCGGCAAGCAAAACCGAAGGGTTGTTGACCAAGGCCCGCGCTATCGCCACCCTCTGCATTTGCCCGCCCGACATTTGGTTGCTTTTGTGGTAAAGCCTGTCGCCAAGCCCCACGCGCTGCAAGGCTTTAACCGAGCGGTCGAACCTTTCCTTTGCGCTGATTGCGGGGTTGTACATAAGCGGCAGCTCCACGTTTTCCACAGATGTGGTTTTGGGCAGAAGGTTGTAGTTCTGGAACACGAAGCCTATTTTGCGGTTTCTGAGGATTGCGCGCTGGTTTCGGCTCATTTGCCTCACTGGCACTCCGTCAAGAAGATATTCTCCGCTTGAAGGGGTGTCGAGGCAGCCAAGCTGGTTAAGAAGCGTTGACTTTCCCGACCCCGACGTCCCCATTATCGTAACAAACTCGCCCTCGTGTATCTTGAACGAAACCCCGCGCAGGGCGTGGACGGTTTCCTCGCCCACAAGGAACTCGCGCTTCACGTCGCGCAGCTCTATTACGACTCTGTTGCTTGAGTAGTCCATACTTGATTTTATTTGCCTTTCTTGTTGTTCCTGCCTCTCGGACCCGGGGCGAACGGACTCCTTTCGCCGTCCCCGCCGGCGTTAGCCTCTTCGCTCATGTCGGCTTGCGCCTTGGAGCCGGTTATTATCTCTGCCCCCCGGCTTATGCCGCTTAAAATCTGGGTGCGTATTCCGTTTGTCATGCCCACTCTCACGGCATAGGCTTTAAGCACATTGCCTTCCTTTGCCCAGACTTTGTCCTGTCCGTTGCAGTCCTTGATTTTTTCGCCTTTGTTTATGGTTTCCTTTGCCGGGGTGAAGTGCAGCGCTTTCGACGGCACGCTCAAAACATTCTCCACCTCTTTTGTGTAGATGTTCACGTTTGCAGTGAGTTTTGGCTTCAGCTTAAGATCCTTGTTCGGGGCGGAGATTACCACCTCGTATGTAACCACGTTGCTTTCCTCTTCCCCCTGCTGGCGAACCTGTGTAACAGTTCCTTCAAAGGTGTCGTCGGGATAGGTGTCAACTGTGAAACTTACCCTCTGCCCCTCGCGCACCTCGCCAATGTCCGCTTCGTCAACGTCGGCAATTACGCGCATATCCGTAAGGTCGTGGGCTATGGTGAAGAGTGTCGGCGTGCTGAAACTTGATGCCACCGTCTGCCCTTCCTCAATGTCTTTGCTCAACACAACGCCGTCAATGGGCGAAGTGATTGTTGCGTAGCCGAGGTTTGTCTGTGCGCGGCTTACGTTTTGCTGTTGCCCTTTGTACGTTTCAAGGGCTTTGTTGTAATTGAGCGTAGCCGTGTCGTATTCGTCGTCGCTTACAAACCCTTTTTTATGGAGTTCTTTCATCCTCTTGAGGTTTGTCGTCTGGTAGTTCAGTTCGCTTTTTGCGCTTGCAAGGTTTGCCTTTGCGCTGGTGAGTTCGCTTTCAAGGTTGGTGCGGTCGAGTTCGGCAATCACCTGTCCCTTTTTAACCGTGCTGTTATAGTCAACATATATTTTGCTTATTATTCCGCTCACCTGCGTACCCACCTCCACTTCGTTCACCGGCTCGATTGTCCCGGTGGCGGTTACGGTGGTGCTTATCGTGGCGGGTTCCACCTTGGCTGTTTCATAGATTATGTTCAGCCCGGTTTTGCCGCCTTTGGATGTGAGGCTTACGATGGCAATTACGGCGATTACCGCCACAACTGCGGCTGCCGTGATTTTGATTTTCGTTTTCTTAGTCATGATATTCCTTTTATTATAGTTTTCCTTATATGTTCAGGCTTCCGCCGCTGTAGAATTTCAGAAGCTGTGTGTTCAGAACTGTGGTGTACTTGCTTTCGAGCATTTCCTGTTCCGCCTGCAGCAGGCTTGTGCGGGCGGCGGTGAGTTCCACTACGGTTTTAAGGCCCACCTTGAACTGTTCGGCTATGGAGTTATAGTTCTCCTCCTGACTGTTCACGTTGCTTTGTGCGGCGATGTATCTTTGGCGGTTGCTTGTGGCGGTTTGCCAGTAGCGCTCAATCGAGCTGTAAAGCTGCTTTTGCCTGTCTTGCAGGTCGAGTTCCGCAGATGTGCGGCTGTATTTGGCTTTCTCTACCGCGCTTTTGGCTTCGCGGTTGTCGAGTATAGGTATGCTGAGCGTCAGGCCCACGCTTCCGGTGAGGTTGTACTTCATCTGGTTGCCAAAGTTGTTCTGTGTGCCGGTCATGTGGTTGTCGCCGATGCCCGCGCTTAGGCTTACGGTGGGCATGTATCCGGCTTTGGCGATTTTCAGTTGCAGCTCCGAGGCGTTTATGCTTTCCTTTCCCATAAGTATTTCGGGGCGGTTTTGCAGGGCCTCGCCATAAACGTCAAGCTTTGCGGGAATGTCGGCGAGTGCCGCGTTGTTGCCGATGCTCACGGTTGAAATGTCCATGCAGCTTCCCGGCTGGAGTTCGAGAAGTTGGCGCAATTCCAGAAGATATTGATCAACCACGGTCTGGGAGTTCACAACGTTGTATTGCGACTCGTTTTTTGCCGCCTCGAGCTGCTTCACCTCGCTGCGGCTCATCTTGCCGTGCTTAAGCATTTCCTCGCCGCGTGCGTATGTCAGGGAGTCTTTGGAGAATATGCTTTTGTTCACCCTCACGGCTTCCTTGGAATAGAGTATCTGCACATAGTATTGCATTATCTGTTCCTGTATTGTGTTGGCTTCCACCTGAGTCTGGAGTTTTGCCACGGCGAGGTCCGACTTGCGGGCCTTGACGGTGTTTTGGCTTATCCCGCCGTTCCACACGTTCCAGCGTGCGTTTATGCCGTAGCTTCCGCTTTCGGTGGTTTTGTTGCTGCTGCTCGATGTTATTGAGCCGTTTACAAAGTTGCCTGCCGTTTCCTGAAAAGGACGGTAGTTCACAGATTGCGTCATGCTTGCCGAAAGGCTCGGAAGCAGTGCGGCCTTGGCCTTGCTGAGGTCGGTGGCGGCGGAGGCCTCGTTCACCTTGCTCTTTTTCACCGAAATGTTGTTTTCCAGGGCATAGTCCAGACATTCTTGCAGCGACCACACTTTTGTGTCTTGGGCAATGATGTCTGCGGTTACGAGTGTTGGCATAACCAGGATGAGTAACGTTTTCAAGAGTCTGTTCATCTTTGTTTTGTTGGTTGTTGTTTTGCTGCTGCAAAAGTATTGATTAAAAGTGTTTTAAGCAGAAACGAAAATGCGGTTTTGCCAAAAAAAACGACCAATTCATTGCGCAGACCGACCAAACAGCTAATTTTGCAGACGAATATTTGAACAAAAGCAAAGAATTAAAGCCATGTTTTCAGGAATTGTAGAGACAATGACCCGTATGCTTTCTGAGCGGAGGGAGGGAAATAACATAACATTCACCTTTGAGCGTCCCTCCGGGTGGGAGCTGGGGATTGACCAAAGCATCGCCCACAACGGCACGTGCCTTACCGTTGACGGCATTGCCGAAGAGTCATATACCGTTACCGCAATGGACGAGACTTTGAAGCGCACAAACCTCGGGCTGCTCAAGGTTGGGGATTATGTCAACTTGGAGCGTTCCATGATTGCGGGGGCGAGGCTTGACGGGCATATTGTGCAGGGCCACGTTGACCGCACGGCAAAGTGCGTTGCGGTGGAGAATGCGCAGGGAAGCACTGTCCTCACTTTTTCATACGAGGCTGCGGAAGACGACTTGCCTAAAGGCTATGCCATTGTCGAGAAAGGCTCGGTAACGGTGAACGGCGTGAGCCTTACAGCCTATGACATAGTCGGCAATTCGTTCAAGGTTTCCATAATACCTTACACTTCGGAGGTAACAAATCTCGGCAAACTAAGCGTGGGCAGTGTGGTGAACCTTGAGTTCGACATAATCGGAAAATACATTGCGCGGCTTTTCCCGGGAATGAGGCAATAGGCTGCCCTGCCGGCCGCAAAAGCGGGCTTTTTTCGCAAACTGCTGGTTTCCAGAGAGGTGTCTGCATTTTTACAGGTTTTGTAGCTTGTTGGTTTTCAAGAGATTATAATGGCAAAAACTACATAGGACGTAGGAAAA
>CAKRMO010000141.1 GCA_934364765.1 uncultured Bacteroidaceae bacterium
CATCGCAAAACCTATATTGCCAACTATTTTTCAAGACATCGCGAAAACTACATCAAATGCAGGAAAAACTATGTCCTATGCAGAAAAAATTATATCAGACATAATTCAGACTACATCAGACCTTTTTCTGACACTTCCAAGCCCCTGTATTTCAGAAACTTACAAAGGCGTTCTTGTTTACAGGCAATTCCCTGAACACCAACGGCTTACCGCATTTTTCCTTGTTTGACACGAATTTGTGCCACACAAAGAAAAACCGCGACCTTGGCCCAATCGCCCAGGTTGCGGTTTTCCTGTATTTATAATGAATATGCCGCCCGGCAAACACGGGGCGGCAAAATCCCGTCTTAGAACAATTTTGAGGGGTACACGCCCTCGTCGATGAGTTTCTGGATTTTCTCCACCGTGCCCTGACGGTCTTCGGGATAGGTTACGCCGAACCACTTGCTTGCGGTGTCGAGCACTTCCACTGTGGCGGTGCCTTCCTTTATCAGCTTGTCAACCATTAGCGGGATGAAGAACTCGCTCTTGGGGTTCGCCATGTTCTTGGGGTCGGAAAGGAACGACTTGAAATAGTCCTTGCTGTAAGCGAAATAGTCGGGGGTGAAGCCCCAGAAGTTCATGCTCACAGGGGTCTTGTCGTCAATCGTAACCCATTTTTCGTTCTCGTCAAGATATTGCACGTCGCCGTCGTGGCGTTCTATCTTGGTGCGCTCCACAACGTCGGTGAGCAGGTTTCCGGAATTGGTGGCGCATACGCCGCGCGAAACCGTTCCGCTGTCGCTCAGCGTGTTGCCCACGCGGAAGCCCACCATGGCGTATTTGTTCTTTGAGCCTTCGGGAAGGCTTGAGAGGAACTTGCCCATCACCGTGAACGAGTCGCGCCCGTAGAAGTCGTCGCAGTTCACGATGCCGAACGGCTCGTTGATGACGCTCTCGCCCATCATGAGCGCGTGGTTCGTGCCCCAGGGCTTTGTCCTGCCTTCGGGCACGGTGAAGCCTTCGGGCAGCGCGTCCAGCGACTGGAACACCAGCTCGCAGGGTATGTGGCCCTCGTACTTCGAGATGATTTTCTTGCGGAAGTCGTCCTCAAAGTCCTTGCGGATGACAAACACCAGTTTGCCGAAGCCGGCGTGTATGGCGTCGTAAATGGAATAGTCCATGATGGTCTCGCCGTTGGGGCCAAGCCCGTCAAGCTGCTTCAAACCACCGTAGCGGCTGCCCATTCCGGCAGCGAGCAGAAACAATGTTGGTTTCATATCTTTTTTGCTTTAGGTTATATATTAAAATGTATAGTTCCAAGCCAGAGGCGGGAAAGCCCCGCCGCTAAGAAACTGTAAAATTACTCCTTTTTTCACAACCGATAAAATTTTACGGAAGTTTTTATACGCAAACAAATTTGCCCGTGTTCCGTTTTTTCCGCCACGGCTTTGTCATGCCAATAAAAAATGGCAAATTTGCATTATGCAATAACTTGGGTGCGGTGTGGCGCGGAACGGCTGCCGCCGCCAAGCCCGGAAAAACGAGAATATGAAAAATTTGATAATGACAATGGTTATATCTACCGCCGCCCTCGCTTCGGCGGCACAGAACGACAGCGGCTTCAAGTACAGCGACGAGAAGTTCGCCGACCTGCAGATGCTGCGCTACAAGGTGGAGGGCTTCGAAAGCCTTCCGCTCAAGGAAAAGACGCTTGTGTATTACCTCCAGCAGGCCGCGCTTTGCGGGCGCGACATATTGTTTGACCAGAACTGCCGCTACAACCTGCGCATACGCAAAATGCTCGAAACCGTTTACACCGACTACAAGGGCGACCGCAGCGGCAAGGACTTCAAGGCCTTGGAGGTTTACCTTAAAAGAGTTTGGTTCAGCAACGGAATACACCACCATTACGGCAGCAAGAAATTCGTCCCCGGCTTCAGCGAGGCGTTTTTCGACAAGGCGCTGCGGAGCGTTGACAAGCGCAAGCTGCCATTGGAAAAGGGACAGACGGTTGACAACCTCATAAAAGAGGTGTTCCCCGTGATTTTCAACCCGGAGGTAATGCCCATGCGCGTAAACCAGACCGACGGGCAGGACCTTGTGGAAACCTCCGCCTGCAACTACTACGGCAAGGGCGTAACCCAGGCCGACGCCGAGGCTTTTTACAACAAAATGAAAAAGCCCGACGAGGCAGAGCCCATAATGTACGGCCTCAACAGCCGGCTCGTAAAGGAAAACGGCAAGGTCTTTGAAAAAGTGTGGCGTTCGGGAGGGCTTTACGGCAAGGCAATAGACAAAATAATCTACTGGCTCGAAAAAGCGGAACCGTATGCGGAAAACCCGCAACAGGCCAAGGTCATAAAGAAACTCGTGGAGTTTTACAGAACCGGCGACCTGAAAACCTTTGACGACTACTCCATTCTGTGGGTGAAGGACACCGAAAGCCGCGTGGACTTCACCAACGGCTTCACCGAAAGCTACGGCGACCCGCTCGGCATGAAGGCTTCGTGGGAGGCGATTGTGAACTTCAAGGACATTGCCGCCACAGAGCGCACTAAGAAACTAAGCTCGAACGCACAGTGGTTTGAGGACCATTCGCCTGTTGACAGCCGCTTCAAGAAGGAAACCGTGAAAGGCATATCGGCAAAGGTTATCACAGCCGCCATTCTCGGCGGAGACCTTTACCCCTCAACGGCAATAGGAATAAACCTGCCGAACTCTAACTGGGTGAGAAAGGAATACGGCTCCAAGAGCGTTACAATCGGGAACATTACCGACGCTTACAACAAGGCGGCGCACGGCAACGGTTTCCTGAACGAGTATGTGATAGACAAAGCCACGCTCGACAACATTGACAAATACGGGGATGCCTGCGACGAGCTGCACACCGACTTGCACGAGTGCCTCGGCCACGGCAGCGGGAAGCTTCTTCCAGGCGTTGACCCCGACTCGCTGAAAGCCTACGGCTCAACCATTGAGGAGGCACGCGCCGATTTGTTCGGGCTGTACTATGTGGCAGACCCCAAGCTCGTGGAACTCGGCCTCACACCGAACCTCGAAGCATACAAGGCGGAGTATTACACATACATGATGAACGGCCTCATGACACAGCTCGTGCGCATACAGCCGGGAAACAACATTGAGGAGGCGCACATGAGAAACCGCGCACTGATAGCACGCTGGGCATACGAACACGGCAGGCAGGAAAATGTCGTGGAGTTTGTGAAGCGCGACGGCAAGACATACGTAAAGATTAACGACTACGCTAAACTGCGCGGCTTGTTCGGGAAACTTCTTGCCGAAATACAGCGCGTGAAGAGCGAGGGCGATTTCGATGGGGCGCGCAAACTGGTAGAGGACTACGGCGTAAAGGTTGACCCGGAACTGCACAAGGAAATTCTCGCCCGCTACGAAAAGCTGGACATATCCCCATATAAAGGCTTCATAAACCCCGAGTTCAAGGCCGTAACCGACAGGAAAGGCAACATAACCGACGTGAAGGTGGTTTACGGCGAAAGCTACGAACACCAGATGCTGCGCTACAGCAAGGACTACTCGTTCCTGCCTTTCATTAACGAATGATGACCGCGCAAGAGGTGAACGAAACCGTAACGCGCCTGAAAAAGGAGTTCCGCTCCATGATGAACGGCGTGGCCAGCGGGGCGATGCGCGAAAAAGGGCTTGACTACGGCGTGAACTTCGGCGTGGAGGGCGTGAGGCTCACAGAGCTTTCCCGAGACCTGCCCCACGACGCCGCCCTGGCACGCGCACTCTGGCAGGAAAGGGTCAGGGAGTGCCGTCTCCTTGCGCCGATGACATATCCCGTCGAAGAGTTTGCGCAGGACGTGTGCGAGGCTTGGATAGACACCCTGCGAACCTCCGAGGAGGCGCAGTATCTTGCGATGCACCTCTTGCAGCACCTTTCATACGCCGGCGAAAAAGTTATGGAATGGATGGCTTCCGAAAACGCCCTGCGCCAGCTTTGCGGCTTCCTCACGGCGGGCAGGCTGCTTGGCGGCGGAGTGAGGTTTTACGGGCGCGAGCGCAACGAGCTTCTCGACCAGTGCGAAACGGCGATGTACGGCAAAAACCCGCAAGTGGCGAGGGCGGCATATAACGCCCTGCAACGCTTCGGCTCACAAAACTCTTACCAGGAAACTGAAGTTGAGAAAATTTTCTCTAAATTCGCAGAGCAAAAACATCCATAATGGAAATTGAGGAACGGAAAGGGAACGCGGTTGAGGCCTTCACC
>CAKRMO010000142.1 GCA_934364765.1 uncultured Bacteroidaceae bacterium
TCCCTTTTGGACGAGTTGGACATGGGGTGGGAAGAGGCTTTTGAATGTGAGTTAAGCCGGATAGAGGGAAACAATCCTGAAACCAGGAAACTGTACATGAAAATCTATATTGTAAGCAAGGACGAAGTTGAACGACAGAGAAAAGACATACCGGATATATTTTAGGCGCAATTATCGGCGACTTGGCGGCATGCCATAAAGACCTGTTGCCTGCGGGAAGACAAAGAGGGAGTGCCATACACAACATAATGCGCTTTCAGCTATTCACCAAATTCATCAGCGTCTCAAAACTGTCCACTTTGCCGTATGTTATGTTGGCGGCAGATAGTTGCCTAAAGAGTTTCTCGGCACAGGCAATCTTTCCTTTTTCTATCCCGTGCAAGTCCAAGCTCGACATGGAGCCTTTAGTCTCCGCAACAAAATATATGTGCTTTACATCGCCCTCATGGAAAGCTATCGCCCAGTCTGGCGAATAGTTGCCAACGGGTGTGGGTATGTGGAAACCTTCGGGCAGCTTGGCATATACCACAACCTCTTTAGCCGTGTCGATATTACCCACAAACTTTTTTTCCACACCGCTGTCAATAAACACGTAGTCAACGATGCTCTTCTTGCCTTCAAAGGCCTTGTCCACGGTAGTGTGCTTCTCTTGCGTGAATATGTCGCTGTCGAATGAGCCTTCCACTTGGTTGTAGCTGATATGCTCCACGATGATGGTTGCTTTCTGTTCCATGATGAGTCGGCTCACCTTGCGGAAAAACTCCTCGGGGTTGGCCTTGTACATATCAAACTTCGACTGGCTTATCTTCGACAGTATCGCGGCAACTGTCTTGCGGGTAAGTTTCGTGGCAGAACCTATCTTGCCCAACAGGTCATACTTCACGCCACTCACCACATCGGTGCGCAATATGCCGGTTGCCGTCTCTTTCTGTGTCATCATTGAGCCAGTCTTCGTGTCGTTGAGTGTCGTCTCGTCTGTTTGCTCCCCTCGTGTTACGACATAGCTCAACTGTGTTACCGTAAGCTCCTTGTCAATGGCTGCAACAGCCTTTTCTATCAATTCCCCGCTGTCAAAGTCAACCGTATAGGCATACTTGTGGTTGATGCGTTTCCACAGTTCCTGAAATTCCTTCTTGGCGAAATTGCCGTTCAACTTGTTTTCGGGAACTTGCGTCTTGCTTCCGTCCTCTACCATGCCGTCGAGCGCCTTCGGGTCGAAGATGCCCTGCACGTGCTTGTACACTTGCTGCGTGTAAGGCTTCAAGTCGTCCGACAAGGGTTTCAGCGCGTCCGCCGCAAGGTCTTGGCGGAACATTTCCGTAACCTCACCATCAGGCGTTATATAGCCATTCTTGTTGAGCTGCAAATATATTTTTTGCGCTTCTTTTGACGACATACGGACATTTGTTCCGTTCTCATTCTTGAATATTTTTCCTGTGAAGAAGTCCACGTCTGCCTTGGTCGGGCGGTCGTATAGGTCTTGCCTGATTTCCTTCTGCAGGTCGGCAACGAACGAGGCATAGCCTTCCGACGCTATCACCGTGAGCTTGTTTATCTTCTGCACCTCTTCGGGAACGGTTTCGCTGTCCTGACGCACACCGTGGCAGTCCACGCAAAGGCGCAAGCCGCGCCCCACTTCCTGCCGCTTCTGTGCCACGCTGTTGCTTTGCCTTAGCGAGCAAATCTGAAACACATTGGGGTTGTCCCAGCCCTCGCGCAATGCGGAGTGTGAGAATATGAAACGTACCGGCTCGTCAAGGCTCAGCAGCCGTTCCTTGTTTTTCAATATCAGGTCATAGGCCGAGGTGTCATCGCTTTGGTCGGAGCCTCGTTTCACCGCGCTGTTCACTGCATGCCCTTTCTTGTCAATGGAGAAGTAGCCGGCATGGGTGGCATGGGCTGAAATGCTGCCGAGATACGACATATAGTCAGGAGCAAACCGGTTATGGTTTTCGTTCAGCTCCGCCATGTATTCCTGCTCGAATATCTCGCCATAGCGTCCAAGCACTTGGTTTCCGTCATCATCGTATTGGCGGTAGTTTGCCACCTCGTCGATGAAGAACAGCGACAGGCACTTTATGCCGCGCCTGAATAGCGAGGCTTCCTTGCGGAAATGCGCCTTTATGGTCTCGCGTATCTGAATACGCGCCTTGTGGTCGGCGGTGATATTGCCCTGCACGTCCTTCACATAGAGCGTTGTGCCGTTTCCGAACACCACATGACTGCGCGAGCCGCTCACCGCGTCCACACAGATTTCCGTTACCACATAGCCCTTGTATTGCTCCATTGCGTTGGAAAGGCAATAAAGGTCATCTCCTTCCGACACGTTCCTGTAGCCGCGCTTTATTTTACCGCTTTTGTTTTGTATCTCCATCTCCAATCGAGCCTGTGGGGCTTTGTCCTTTGAGAGTACGATGTCGTCAAGATAGATGTAGCTGTCAGTGCCTTTCAGGTTTTTCAGTTCAAAGCCCACCACCTCTATCTTCTTCACCAATTTTTGGTTGTAGGCATCCAATGCGTCGAGCACATACACAGGGTTGTGGCTTTCCTTATGGGTGGCGGAGTAGTTGAGCGTGAAGAGCGGATTGAAGCGTTTCAATGCCGTCTGCGTGGCTGCGCCTCCCATTTTCTGCGGCTCGTCGAGAATGATGATTGGGTTGTTGGCGGCTATCACGTCAATGGGGCGGCGCGAACCGAACTCGTCGCGCTTGTCGTAGATAATGCGTGCCGCCTTGCTATTCGCCCCTTCCTTCAGCGAGGTGTTGAACGCCTGTGTGTTGATGATCATCACCGATATGTCGGCACTCTGCGCAAAGGAGTCTATCTGGTTTAGGTTGTCGCTGTTGTAGATAAAATAGCGTGCCTTCTTGCCGTAGAGTTCCATGAAGTGGTCTTGCGTGATGTCGAAGCTCTTCTTCACGCCCTCGCGGATGGCGATGCTCGGCACTACCACGATGAACTTGGTCCAGCCGTAGCGTTTGTTTAGCTCGAACATGGTCTTGATATAGACATAGGTCTTGCCTGTGCCGGTCTCCATCTCAATGTCGAGCTGGCAGGCGCCGAGTTTCTTTACAATCTCACCCGACAGGCGGATGTTGTTCTCTGTCTGTATGTGTCGGATGTTGCTGAGCAGGTCTTGTTCAGCCAGCACTATGGCGGCGTTCTTGTAGCCGGTGTTGCCGTCATCATCAAACAGACTGCCCTGCTGTGCGATTCGTTTGCCGCCCGCCTCGATATAAACCTTGCCCTTGTCCACCCTGTATTGCAGCAAACCAAGGTTGGGCTGGCCGCCGAACACGCCGGCGGTGCTCTCCACCGCATCCGTCTGATATTTTTGTATCTTGAATTTCAGTTTCATGCGTGCTTACAATATTCTGGTTGTCGTGTTGGGCGAATAGGTCTTGAATATCTGCTCAAAGTTGGTGGCGGTGGAGTCGTCCGCCATGCCGGTGTCGCGCAGCACGGCATACACGGGCTGCATCTTGGCAATGGCTTTCACCACCTCGTCCGTTACGTCCTTGTCAAAGCACGCCACGAGATAGTTGTCCGCCACATTATAGATGGTCTTGCCGCCAACCGTGGTCGTCTCTATCTTGCTGTCGAGCGTCGCGCCCAGCTCGAGCATCACTTGGAAGAGCAAGTCCTCGCCCGTGCGGCCGGGCTTCACGTTGTCCACCATATTGAAGAGGTTGCGCTGGTCGGTGTCGGCGGGGGCATAATATATGTCCTCCATGTTTGTGCTGTCGAGCTTCAGCACACGGAAGCCTGTGTCGAGGTGCTGCGTTGTGAGGGGACTGCCCGCCTTTATCTTCTTGCCGGCACGGCGGATGCGCTCCTTGGCTATTTCTGTCAATAAATGAGGTTTCCCTGTTTTATCTAAAAATGCGATAGCATTTCGTATGGTCTTTTTGGCATCAGTACTTGCAGCCAACAAAGACTTATCCAAATCCTCAGGGAATTGTACTAAAATAAATTTTGAGGAAATTTCTCTGCTTACCGCATATTTCCAAGCAGCATGTGCTGTGGTTCCCGAGCCTGAAAAGAAATCCAAAACTATATCGTTGTTTTGAACAAATCCATACTGCATAAGCCTTGTTATCAAGGTTGTAGGCTTTGGATAATCAAAGACTTTCTGATTGTCGAACAATGCCATTATTTCTGTTGTACCACTTTTGGTCGTTCCCGCATCCAAAAGAATTGAACTTGGAGTCTTCGAGTCTCCTTTTTCT
>CAKRMO010000143.1 GCA_934364765.1 uncultured Bacteroidaceae bacterium
AGGGGTGTCGCTGCAAAACGCAAACTTCAAGCAGGGAAGCCTCCGGAAAAACGCAAAGAACACCTCCGTTGACTATGTGAGCGCACAGTTCAGGGCGTGGCGCAACGTGGGAATGTCGTTCGGGCTTCTGCCGCTCACCTCAATAGGCTACAGCTTCAGCAACAAGCAGACACTGCCCGACATTGACGGCAGCGGCGAGAAAACCGAAACCACCTCGTATTCGGGCGACGGCGGGCTGCGCGAAGTTTACCTCGGCGCGGGCTGGAACATATTCAAGAACTTTTCGATAGGCGCGAACGTGGGGTTCGTGTGGGGCGACTACACCCACTCCATACAGGCGAAATTCAGCGACAACAACATTAACCAGTTCCGCCGCGTGTATTCCGCCGACATTTCAACATACAAGATTGACTTCGGCGCGCAATACAGCCGGCTCGTATCAAAGAAAGACCTCATCACCCTTGGCGCAAGCTACACGCTGGGACACCAGATAAATTCCAACGCAATGTTCATGAACCAGACAGCCAACTATTCCGGCTCGGTTTCAACAGGCGACACCATAAAGGTGAGGAACGCCTTCGACATGCCCCACGCAATTGCCGCCGGCGTGGCGTGGAACCACAACAACAAGTGGAAAGTGGGGCTTGACTACTCAATAGAATTGTGGAAAGACGCCAAGTTCCCGCAGCTCACCTCAAACGGCGGCGAAAACATATACGCCTCGTCCACCGGCGCGTTCGACAACCGCCAGCGCGTGTCGCTGGGCGGCGAATACCTGCACAACAGTCTCGGGATAAAATACCGCGACCACATACGCTACCGCGCCGGAGTCTCATACGGCACGGCATACGCCAAAGCCAACGGGCAGGGCGGCACGAAAGACCTTTTGGTAACAGTGGGCGTAGGGCTTCCAATAGCAAACATCATAAACAACCGCTCCACCCTAAACCTTTCGGCGCAATGGGAGAACATAAAGCCCAATGGCCCGGGGGCGATAACCGAGAACTATTTGCGACTGTGCGTGGGCATCACCTTTAACGAGAAATGGTTCCAGAAGTGGAAAGCAGAATAAAAGCCGCGCTTTTCACCGTGGGCGCCGCAATTCTTTCCATGGCGTGCAGCCACGACAAAAAGCCCACAGGCCCCGCCCTGCACAACAGGGACAAACTCCCCATAATGTCAACCACGGGCGTGTCGAAGCTCATATCCGACTCCGGCGTTATAAGATACAAACTTATTGCCGAGGACTGGAAAGTTTACGACCGCACAAAACCGCAAAAGCAAACCTTCATAAACGGCATCTTCATGGAGAAGTTTGACGAACGGTTCAAGGTGGCGATGTACCTGACCGCCGACACGGCATACTGGTACGACCAAAACCTGTGGGAGCTTCGCGGAAGGGTGGAGATAAGAAAGGAAAACGGCACGGTGTTCAACACCAGCGAACTCTTCTGGGACATGGGCAAACACACGGTCTATTCAAGCAAATACGTACACATAGTTACGCCGCAACAGGAACTGCAAGGCGTAGGTTTCCGCTCGGACGAGGAATTGACGAACTACGAGATAACAAACTCCGCAGGCTCATTCCCCATGCCCGATGACAAGAAGCAGGAAGACTCCGTGAAGCGCGAGCCGGACATCCCGGGAAACAATGCAGCCATAAGCGGCGCGCCGAAAGACATTACGGAGAGTGGCGGCGGCGACGCCAAAAAGCGCGCCCCCCAGGCAGACAGCCACAGAAACAAGATTTTACCCCCAAAAAACAAGTAACCACAGGCAATGTATGGCATCACCCCGAATTTTTGCGGCGCAAAATGCCCGCAGTTTTACTGATTTTTATATCTTTGCACGTATTTAAGTAAAATCACGCAGGTATTGTTTGGGCAGACACAGAAGAAACGCCGCCGGCAATCTCCCGCAAACATTTATAACAGAAATAAAAAATATTACATAATGGCAGCAATTCAAACTATTAGGAAATGGGGCGTGGCCCTGTTGGTAGTAATAGGCCTCGGTCTTTTCGCATTCATTGCGGAGGACCTCTTCGGCGAGGACAAACGCCACGTAGGCCAGGTTTACAGCGAAAAACTTGCTATCAACGATTATCAGTCTTTAATTGACGAATACACCGAGGCGATGAAGTTCACACGCGGGGAAAGTTCGCTGAGCGATGCGGAGCAGAACCAGCTCAAGGATCAGGTTTGGCAGACTTTCGTAAGCAACGAGCTTATAAAGCACGAGGCAGACAAGCTCGGCCTCACCGTTACCGACGCAGAACTCAACAACGTTATAAGCACAGGCACAAACCCCATGCTCATGCAAACGCCGTTTGTGAACAAGCAGACGGGACGCTTCGACGCAACACAACTCAAGCAGTTCCTCGAGCAATACAACCAGATGCTGACAAAGCCCGACCAGGTTCCGCAGGAATACATCGAGTACTACCAGCGCCTTTACAAATACTGGGGCTTCATTGAGAAGACACTGCGTTCGAGCCTTTTGAACGAGAAATACCAGACTCTCGTGGGGCGTTGCATTCTTTCAAACCCCATTTCGGCAAAACTCGCGTTCGAGGGCGTTTCGAGCAAGAGCAGCGCGGTTGTTGCCTCAATCCCCTACGCATCCGTCCCCGACAACGAGGTTAAGGTCTCGGACGAGGACATAAACAAGCTTTATGCACAATACAAGGAAATGTTCCGCCAGTTCAACGAAAGCCGCGACATAAAATACATAAGCGTGCAGGTTAAGGCTTCCGCAGGCGACAAGCAGGCCCTCGAAAACGAGATGAAGGGTTACGCCAAGGAGCTTGCGGAGGGAGAGAACATAGCGGCGACCGTAAACCAAAGCAGCTCGCTTGTCCCCTACTCCAACGTGCCCTTCTCTAAAACGGCCTTCCCCAGCGACATCCAGAGCAAGATCGACTCCCTTGGCGTCGGGGTTGTCAAAGGCCCGTACTACAACGCATACGACAACACGCAGAACATTCTCAAGCTCGTTGCCGTTGCCGAACTCCCCGACTCGGTGGAATACCGCGCAATCAACTGCGCAAACACATCGCTTGACGCGGCAAAGGCAACAGCCGACAGCGTTGTCAAGGCTATCAACGGCGGGGCAAAGTTCGAGGACGTGGCAAAGAAGTACAACCAGCCCGCCCCCAGCGTATGGCTCACGTCAAACCAGTATGAAGGCCAGTCGATCGATGCCGACAACGCCAACTTCATAAACACAATCACCACCAGCGCAGTGAACTCCATACAGAAAATAGAGCTTGCCCAGAACGTGGTTGTGGTGCAGATCACGAAGCGTCAGGCAATGAAGAAGAAATACAACCTTGCCGTAATCAAGCGCACCGTTGACTTCAGCAAAGACACCTATACAAAGGAATACAACAAGTTCAGCCACTTCATTGCAAGCAACTCCACATTTGCCAAAATGGAGGCAAACGCAGCCAAGAACGGCTACACCGTGCAGGAGCGCAAAGACCAGTTCTGCAACGAGCACTATGTGGCAAACATCCCCGGAACTAAAGACGCGCTGCGCTGGCTTTTCGAAGCCAAGGAGGGCGATATGTCGCAGCTTTACGAATGCGGCAACAACGACAATATGCTCATTATATATGTAACCGGCAAGCATAAGGTAGGCTACCGCCCCGCGTCCGACCCAGAGGTGAAGAAAGCCCTCACGCAGCTCGCACTCCGCGACAAGAAAGCCGAAAAGCTAATGGCACAGCTCAAGGGCAAGGACTTGCAACAGGCCCTCGCGCTCCCGGCAGCGTCAAAAGACACCCTCAACAACATTACATTCTCCATGCCCGCGTTCATCGCATCAACCGGCGGCAACGAGCCTGTGCTTTCCGGCGGCATCTGCTACGGCAAGCCCAACAAGAGCTACGGCCCCGTGAAGGGTAACAACGGCGTGTATATGTTCCAGGTTACCGCTCGCACAAAGACTGGCGAGAAATTCAACGAGAAGATGTACGAGCAAAGCGTTGCGGAAAGCTACCTTCGCAACGTGGGCCAATACACCAACGACCTGTACTCAAAGGCAAAGGTTAAGGACCGCCGCTACCTCTACTTCTAAATAGCGCAAGGCGGCAGAAACAAGCAGGGGGCGTTAGCAAACATAAAAGCTCCCACATAAAAACAAATACACCTGCGGTTTGGGAAAATTTCCCAAACTGCAGGTTTTTCTTGTATTCACACCGCCGCACACACATTG
>CAKRMO010000144.1 GCA_934364765.1 uncultured Bacteroidaceae bacterium
GCCTTATGCAATATCCATACTAAAGCAGAACCATCCTAATGAGGAAATTTTCGGAGATATTACTAAGGTGGACGAAAAGACCATACCGGACTTTGACATATTATGTGCCGGTTTCCCGTGTCAAGCCTTTTCTGCCGCCGGTAAGCGAGAAGGTTTTGCAGACACCAGAGGAACATTGTTCTTTGATGTAGAGCGTATTCTTAAAGAGAAAAAACCAAAAGGATTCATTCTGGAAAATGTGGAAGGGCTGGCAAACCACGATAAAGGGAAAACCCTTAAAACTATCTTGGAGCATTTAGAGGCACTGGGATATAAGGTTAGTTATAGGGTTTTGAACTCTAAATACTTTGGTGTCCCACAAGAAAGAAAGCGCATTTACATAGTGGGAACTTTTACTGAAGCGCCAAACTTAGACGGCTTTCCGATAGAGGAAAAGACTTTGGGAGATATTCTGGAGGTTGGCAAACCCACTTTAGACACAAAGCTTACTAAATTACTTCTTTCTAAATATCCTATAGCAGACTTGTACGGCAAATCTATAAAGGACAAAAGAGGAGGCACTAACAATATCCATAGTTGGGATTTGGGTATTAAAGGGGAAACGACACAGAAGGAAAAGAAGCTGCTTAACCTCATTCTCACAGAAAGAAGGAAAAAAAAATGGGCGGAAGAATATAAAATAGATTGGATGGACGGCATGCCCCTTACCAGGGATATGATAGCAACTTTCTATTCAGATAAAGATTTAGACAGCTTGTTGGATAGTTTGGTAGCTAAGGGCTATTTGGTCTATGAGCATCCCAAAAAGAAAGTAATGACTGTAAATGAATCTGGTGTGGCATCCTCACATAGAGAACAGGATGAAACATTGCCTAAAGGCTATAATATAGTTTCTGGCAAACTTAGTTTTGAGATAAATAAAGTCCTGGACCCGGCTCGGATAGCGCCTACTTTGGTGGCTATGGATATGGTTAAACTGGTAGTGCCAGACGGAAACGGTTTAAGGAGGCTGACATTAAGAGAAGGGTTAAGAATGTTTGGCTATCCAGAAGACTACCGGTTTGATGTTAGAGAGAAAGAAGGCTTTGATTTGCTTGGTAATACGGTGGTAGTTCCTGTAATAGAAGCTGTTTGTAACCGTCTTTTAAATGCAATATATGGATAAGGCACAAGAAATCTATAATAAGTTGACGGTGGGCTTTGGCTTTAAGGGTTCCACTGGTGAAATTACCTTCACATTAAAGGATATAGAAATAGTAGTAAACCAGAATAATGTAGTAGGTAATATATTAGAGGAATGGCTGGATAAGTGGATGACGGAAAACGGTGTACCACACAAGCACAATGAAGGGCAATCCAGCCCGGACTTCTGGCTAAATATGGAAGACGAAAACAAAGATTGGCTTGAAATTAAGTCCTTCACTGGCAGTCCTAACTTTGATATAGCAGCCTATAGCAGTTTCATTAACCTTATCCTGCAGAAGCCCTATAAGTTACAATCATCATATATGCTAATAAGGTATAAGATGGATGGCGGCAAGGTAATAATAGAAAACTGCTGGTTAAAGAAGATTTGGGAGATTAGCGGCCCGTCTGAAAAATGGAGTGTCAAAGTGCAAGACAAGAAAGGAATAATCTTTAATATAAGACCTTCTGTTTGGTATTCTGAAAAGACAGACTACCCGACTTTTGAAAGTTTGGAAGACTTCTTGTCTGCTTTGGAGGAAGTTATTTACACTTATCCCGATACTCATTCCAAGGGTGCCACATGGAAGAAAGACCTTATAAAGAGCTATAAGGATTTCTATGGTGTAGAATTGAAAATACCAAGATGGATGGATATAGCGGATAAGTATAAGAAGAAAGAGAAAGAAGACAAGAAATGTAAATAGCCTGTCAACAATATGGCATTTTTCGCAAACACCGCGAAAACTGCATGGGACATTGGAAAAACTATGTCCTATGGGGGAAAAATTATGTCTGATATAATCCAAACTACGTCAGACCTTTTTTCATCCTTTTCAAATCGTAGGGAAACAATGACTTATGGAATATTTTCCAAAGAGGACAATTTTTTGCAAATCAATGTGTTGTGGATTTCCTGCCGCTTTGCAAAACATAAGGCAATAATATAAACAAAGCCGCAACCCCGGCAAGTCTGCCCAAGTTGCGGCTTTGATTTTTCAATATGGCGCGACTGTCATACAAGGTGCGCCACCAAGTCTTCGCGCTCCCCATACAGGAGGTCGATCACCGGGACTTCTATAAGCGTGTAGCATCCCGGCTGCTGGCGCATCGCGGCGCGTGCGGTGCATACGAGTATCTGCCCCGTGAGTGCGGGGTTGTTAATGTGCATGTTGAACTCGAACAGCTGGTTTTGTGTCTTTCCGCTCACGCCCTTGCGGGTGAGGTTCACGCCGTGCCCCATGTCTATTACGTCGTCCACGCACGCCACCTGCTGCACATGGGTCTCGTCGCTCGCGAAATACGGGTCGGTCTTTATGGCGTTTTCAACGGTCTTGAAAGCCGCGCCGTTTTCCAGCTCCACGTACACCATGCGGCGGTGCAGTCCCGTGCCTATGGGAATAGTCATAGAGAGGGCGGCCTTCACTCCGTTGATGGCTTTCACGGCAACTGTATGCCCCATGCTCATTCCCGGGCCGAAATTGGTGTAGGTGAGGCCTTTGGGGGCAACAGCCTGCAACATGGCGCGCACTATGCTGTCTGTGCCAGGGTCCCAACCTGCCGAAATTATGCTGACGGAGTTGTTGGCTTTCGCCACCTCGTTGAGCGTGCGGCGCAGTGCGGGCACCTGCGTGTGTATGTCGAAGCTGTCAACCGTGCGTATGCCCATCGTAAGGTATTTCCTTGCGTTCTCCTCCACCTTTCGCGAGGGCGTGGCGAGTATTGCCACATCCACGCCGCCGAGTTCCTTTATGTCTTTCACCACCTTGTAGTCTGCAAGGCTTGCGGGCTTGTCCGCCCCGCCGTTGCGGCG
Organism: uncultured Bacteroidaceae bacterium; assembly: GCA_934364765.1. Taxonomy (GTDB): domain Bacteria; phylum Bacteroidota; class Bacteroidia; order Bacteroidales; family Bacteroidaceae; genus UBA6398. Next base: position 2,999 of record CAKRMO010000144.1, read on the forward strand.
CACCACACCGGCAATCTCGAAGTCGGGCGCGGCTTCGAGAGCCTCCAGAACGTAATGCCCTATGTTTCCGTATCCCACTACGGCTGCTCTGATTTTTCCCATTGTATATCGCTGTTTGGTTTAAGTTTCGGAATACGAAAATACTTTTTCCAAAACACATAGGCGCTATGCGTGGGCTGAAATATGCGCCGCCGCCCGCAAAATACCCATTTTTGAGGAAAGTGATTGCCGAAAAAATCGTACTTTTGTGGGAATATTAAATTAGGAACAGTATGCGCGTTGCGCAAGGTGCTGCCCATGGGCAACGCGGTGCGCAGTGTGCGGAACATATAAAGACGTATGAACGTAAGCGACCTGTTAAAAAACAACGCCTCCACGGCTTTCTCGTTCGAGGTGCTGCCCCCCCTTAAGGGCAAGGGGCTCGACACCATAAACAAGACGATAGAGATGCTGCGGGAGTTCGGCCCGAAATATATAAACATAACCACCCACCACAGCGAAGTGTATTTCCGCGATGCGGGAAACGGCCTTTACCAGGCGGAACGCCTTCGCCGCCGTCCCGGCACGGTGGCTGTGGCTGCGGCGATACAGAACAAATACGGCATTCCCGTCGTGCCGCATATTTTGTGCAGCGGGTTTACGAAAGAGGAGACTGAGTATGTGCTGATTGACCTGCAGTTTTTGGGCATAACAAACCTTTTGCTCCTGCGCGGCGACAAAGCCAAGGAAGACAAGCGTTTCCGTCCCACGGAGGGCGGGCACGCGCACACCACGGAGCTTGAACAGCAGGTGAACGACTATAACGAGGGAAAATTCCTGAACGGCGAGAAGATTGAGTTTATAGGCGAGAAGTTCACATACGGGGTGGCGTGCTATCCAGAGAAGCACGAGGAGGCGTCGAACATGAAAAGCGACATGGAGTTCTTCAAGCGCAAGATAGAGCTTGGCGCGGATTATGGCGTAACCCAGATGTTTTTTGACAACTCAAAATATTTCGCCTTTGTTGACGCAGCCCGCAAGGCCGGAATAGAAGTGCCGGTAATCCCGGGCATAAAGCCTTTCACCAAACTCTCACAGCTGACGGTAATCCCCAAGACGTTCCGTTGCGACATTCCCGAAGAACTCGTGAAAGAGGCCGCCAAGTGCAAAACCGACAGCGACATGAAGGAACTTGGCGTGGAGTGGGGCGTGGCGCAATGCAGGGAGCTTATGGCCC
>CAKRMO010000145.1 GCA_934364765.1 uncultured Bacteroidaceae bacterium
ACATAGGACACAGGAAAAACTACGTCCTATGCAGGAAAAATTATGTCTGATATAATTTAAACTACATCAGACCTTTTTTCGGCCACTTGCAACATCCTGAAAAACAGTTGCTTATAAAAACATTTAATGTAGCGACAAAACACTGTTAATCAGCGGTTTACAAAATACACATACATTACGTTAAACAGTACGTGCGACAAATTGAACTCTCATTATGGAAAGCCCGCCGCACAGCCTAACATAACGCCTGTTTACTGCTCTTCCATTGCCTTCAAGTGGTTCAGCGCGGGGTTGGCGTACATTGTAAGAATGCGCTCGCGCAGGAAAGCCTCGTCCTTGTTTGGCAAGTCCACCTTGTCAAGGCGCGAGGCTATGTATTCCCCGAACTTTTTCTTCTCCTCTTCCGTATATTCCGAGGCGAAGCGCGAAGTGCCTTCCAGCAAGTCGGCGGCAATGTAGTTTGCAGGGTAAAGCCTGTAATGAGTGAAGATTTCACGGTCGATGTGGCGGGCTATAGTCTCGAAAAGCTCCCCTTTCCTCATGCTGCGGTCGAGCGTTGCGAGCCACGCGTCAATGCAGGGCGCGGCGGAATAGTGCACCCTGCCCTTGTAGCCGTATATGCCCGTGCGCATATTGAGCAGGTCGTTCTCGCGCGTCTTCACGTAATCGGGATTGTCGCGCTTCATCTGGAACTCCGCCGCCTTCAGGTAGTCGCATGGGTCGTATTCGTACGAAATGCTCAGCGGCACGATATACAGTTCCATGAGCCTGTCGATAACATCGCCTTCGCCGCCCATTGCCATCATCTTCAGAATGGAGTCTTGTGTGCGGTCGTCGGAATCCTTTGCCCTTCCCTCACGCTGCGCTATCCATATGTTTTCGTGCTTTTGGCTTATGGCAAAGTGCATATAGCGGCTCATGCGTGCGGAACTTGCCAGCATTTCGCGCATCTGCAACGAACGCTGCACGATGAACGCCTTGTTCACCCTCACAAGGCGGCGAATCCACGGATAAACAAGAAGGTTGTCGCCTATGGCAATCTCCACGGTGCAGGGGAAATGGTTTTCGAGCAGCTTTTTCGACAGGAAGGCGGAATCAAGCACTATGTCGCGGTGGTTCGACACGAAAGTGTAGCGCTTGTCAGGCTCTATGCAGCCGCAGTCCATATCCACGCCGCCGGTGCAACTGTTCTCGATTTTCGTTATCAGGTCGTAAATCATCACCTCCTGCACCTGCTGGTTTGTCTTGCACGAACGGAGCTTTGCGGCAATCAGGCTAATGTCAACGCCTGGGTACAGCTGCGACACCACGGCAACGAACTGCGGGTCGGAAAGCAGGGCGTCAAACGCGGCGGGAAGTTCCTCCGGGGTGTAGGGGCGGATTTCGTCAAATTCTTTTGGTATGACCATAATCCGTCAACGGCTTTCTATACAATCCTCTATTATCTCGGCAAGCACACAACCTATGTCCTTCCCGTCAGCCTTTATTTGCTGCGGGATGAAGCTCGTTGCCGTCATGCCGGGGGTGGTGTTTATTTCGAGCATATTAATCTTCTCGTTGCCCTTTTCGCCTGTAAGTATATAGTCTATGCGTATAATTCCACGGCAACCGAGAAGCTCGTAAATGTTAAGCGTTTCTTTCTTGACGCGCTCCGTCGTCTCCGTCGAAAGGCGTGCGGGGGTTATTTCGCTCACCTGTCCGTTATATTTTGCGTTGTAGTCAAAAAACTCGTTCGCAGTTACAACCTCCGTAATGGGGAACACGCAGCTCGTCTTGCTTGTCTTGTAGCATCCGCAGGTTATTTCCGTGCCTTTCATGAAAGCCTCCACCATAACTTCGGGACTTTCCGCCATGGCTTTCTGTATTGCCGGCTCAAGTTCGTCAGCCTCTTTCACCTTTGTAACGCCGAAGCTGCTTCCGCCGGCGTTGGGCTTTACAAAACAGGGCAAGCCCAGCCGCGCAATAATCTCCTCGTTTGTGTGGCGGCGCACTTGGTTTTTGCGCAGCAGCACACTGTCGGAAATGTTCACGCCCAGCGAGCGCAAAAACTGGTTGAGCGCGTATTTGTTGAAAGTCATTGCCTCCACAAGGACGTCGCTCGTGGAATAGGGCATATCTATAAGGTCGAAATATCCCTCTATTATTCCGTTCTCGCCGGGCGTGCCGTGGATTGTGATGTATGCGAAGTCGGGGCGTATGCGCTTGCCGCCGTCCGAAAACGAAAAGTCGTTGCGGTCAACCGGCGCGGATGTGCCGTCGCCAAGGTGGGCGTTCCAGTTTGTTCCGCGCACCTCCACGATATAAGTGTCGTATGGCTGGTTTTCAAGAAAAGACTTGATGCCTTGCGCACTGCGCATTGACACATCATGCTCGGAGGAATCGCCCCCCGCCACAATTGCTATTACACGTTTCATATTATTCTGTTTTTTTGCGGGCTGCACAAACAATGGCACGCCCGCCATGTTTTTTCCTTTTATTCATTCCCTATCTTGCCGAAGCCTCCGAAAACCTCTCCCATTTGTCAATGAGCGCCCTCAAATCCTCAGGCATCGGCGCAACGAAGTCCATTTCCTTTTTGAGCGTGGGGTGGAAAAACCCGAGAGTGGCGGCGTGCAGGGCCTGCCGCGGGCAGAGCGAAAAACAGTTCATCACAAACTGCCTGTAGCTGCCCGAACTTTTGCCGCGTATAATCTGCGCCCCGCCGTAACGCTCGTCGTTAAAAAGCGGATGCCCTATATGCGTGAAGTGTGCGCGAATTTGGTGCGTGCGTCCTGTTTCGAGGCGGCACTCCACGAATGTTGTGTAGCCGAAACGCTTCAAAACCCTGTAGTGCGTAACCGCCGTTTTCCCGATGCCGCTGTCGGGCGGGAAAACGCACATCTGCAAACGGTTCCTCGGGTTACGCGCAATATTTCCCTCTATTCTCCCCTCGTCGCTTCCCGGGTCGCCCCACACGAGAGCCTCGTAGCGGCGGCGGGTTGTCTTGTTGAAAAACTGCACACCGAGACTTGTCTTCGCCTCGGGCGTTTTCGCCACCACCAGAAGCCCCGAAGTGTCCTTGTCTATGCGGTGTACAAGCCCCACGGCTGGGTCGTTGGGGTCGTAGCCGGGGTTGTCCTTCAAATGCCACGCGATGGCGTTCACAAGTGTGCCGGTGTAGTTTCCGTGTCCCGGGTGAACCACCATTCCCGCCGGCTTGTTGACAACTATCACATCGTTGTCCTCATAAACTATGTCGAGCGGGATTTCCTCGGGTTCTATGGTGTTGTCGTAGCGCGGGCGGTTGAGGAGAAGCGTTACCACATCGCCGGGCTTTACCCTGTAGTTGCTCTTCACGGGGCGGTCGTTGACGTGCACGAACCCCGCCTTCGCCGCAAGCTGTATGCGGTTTCGCGAAGTGCCGGGCAAATGAACAAAAAGGAACTTGTCTATTCTCAGAAGCTGCTGCCCCTTGTCGGCAACCATCCTGAAATGCTCGTACAGCTGACCGCTTTCGTCCCCGTCGTCATCGAGAGCGTCGTCGCCCTCATAGACATCGCGGAGATTACTCCGCCAAGACTCCTCCATCATGCGAATTGTCGTCAAAATTTATCTCCTCTCCGTATTCCCATTCCGTTGCAAGCGAATCCTCCCCGCTCGTGTCGTCGTCCGTAAGTCCGTTTCCAACCACAAGTGTAAGCACTGCCGTTACCGACACCCTCATTCCCGCAACCACGTTCATGCCGTTGCCCTTTACGCCATACACCCATTCCTTTTCGCCGTTTATGTATTCGGGGGGAGTGAGTTTGAAGCCGAGGGCCTCAAGGCGCGACTGCGCCTCGCGCAGCGAGCTGTTGTCGGCAAGGTCGGGCATCACGATTGTCGGGGGCAACGCCGCGTTCAGCGTAAGCGGCACTTCCCTGCCCGCCTTCACCTTTGCGCCCGCATCAACGCCCTGATCGAGCACGGTGCCCGCCGCCTGGCGCGGCACATAGCCGGAATCGCCCACCACGCACACCAGCCCTGCCGCCTCAAGCCTTTTCTGCGCCTCGGCGTATGAAAGTCCCTTGAGCCGGGGCACGGTTACTTCCTCGCCGTGGCGCGAATAAATGTCAAGCCCCTTGAGCGTGAGAAAAATCAGGAGCGCAACCACAGCAACCATAGCCAGCAGGTTTCCCCACAGGTAGCGGCTCGTGAGTTTTGCAAACAGTTCCTTCAGTGTCATGCGC
>CAKRMO010000146.1 GCA_934364765.1 uncultured Bacteroidaceae bacterium
GTTTCGTATATGTCGGGAGTGCCGGTGCAGAAAATGGTGCAGGCAGAAAACATAAGGCTGAAGGGAATGCACCAAAAGCTCTCCGGCGAAGTGATAGCCCAAGACACCGCCGTGCAAAAGCTCACAAGGGCGATTATGCGCAGCCGCATAGGATTGAAAGACCCCAAACGGCCGATAGGGACGTTCATGTTTCTCGGTCCTACAGGCGTGGGCAAGACGCTGCTCGCAAAAAAACTCGCCGACTTCATGTTCGGCTCCGAAGATGCGCTGATACGCATCGACATGAGCGAATATATGGAGAAATATTCCGTTTCGCGGCTCATCGGCGCGCCTCCGGGATACGTGGGATACGAGGAGGGCGGACAGCTCACCGAGAAAGTGCGCCGACATCCCTACTCCATCATCCTGCTCGACGAGATAGAAAAGGCTAACGGCGACGTGTTCAACCTGCTGTTGCAGGTCATGGACGAGGGAAGGCTCACCGACAGCAACGGTCGCACCGTTGACTTCAAGAACACCGTTATAATAATGACGTCAAACAGCGGCACAAAACAACTGCGCGAGTTCGGGCACGGCATAGGCTTCAACGCCCCCGGAGCCGGCGACAAGAGCCAGAACGACTCAATCATACGCAAGTCGCTAAACCGCACATTCGCCCCGGAGTTCCTCAACCGCATTGACGAGATTATCATGTTCGAGCCGCTTACAAAAGAAGCCGTGAGAAAGATTGCCGACACGGAAATCGACAAGCTCGTGGAGCGCACGAAGTCCATTGGCTACACAATGACAATAACTCCCGAAGCAAGGGACTTCATTGCAGAAAAAGGCTTTGACGCGCAACTCGGAGCCCGTCCGCTAAGACGCGCAATACAAAGCAACATTGAGGATGCGGCGTGCGAGCTTCTCATGGCGGAAAACGCAGACAGCCACACCGCAATCAACGTTTCGCTGTGCAAGGAGGGCGGAAAGCTCAACGTGGAATGGGCGGAAAATCCAGAAACGCAAACAAACACTGGCGACTGACGCTTGCAGAAGTTACCAACTCATAAATGCCGCGCCCGGTTAGCCGGGCGCAGCATTCTTTTTCACCAAAGAAACAACAGGTTTGCAACTACGCCACAAACATTTACGCACTCCCCTTTCTGTAAATACGGTAGTTTTTCCTGTTATTCGGTTTACGCCCAATCTGTCCGCCCTTTCTAATTTTGCAAACGCAACAAAGAACCACGAACATGAACAATTTATTCAAGTGCCTCGCAATGGCGGCAGCCGGTCTGCTTGTGTCGGCATCGTGCAACGGCAAAAAGACCGAAACCGCAGGAACACCACAAAAACAAGAACAGAAAACAATGGAAGCAAACGGTAAAAGCAAGGTGCTGATTGTGTTTTTCTCCCACGCAGGAGAGAACTACAGCGTCGGAAACGTGAAAGTAGGAAACACCAAACTGGTGGCAGACGAAATCAAAAAGGTTACAGGAGGCGACACGTTTGAAATCGTGGCGCAGAAAAGCTACGAAATGCCTTACGACGAGCTTACAAAATTGGCAAAAGAGGAAGCCGAGAACGGAGAAAAGCCCGCATTCAAAGGCGAAGTGAAGAACATCGGCCAATACGACACCGTTTTCATCGGCGGTCCGATATGGTGGGGCACATACCCGCAGGTGATGTTCACATTCTTCGACACCTACGACCTCAACGGCAAAACCATAATACCGTTCTCCACCCACGAGGGCAGCGGACTTGGCAGCGTGGTGGCAGACCTGAAGAAACTGTACCCCAAGGCAAACTTCAAAAAAGCCTTCTCCATATACGGCCACGAAACCCGCAAAGACCTGAGCAAAGTGGACAAATGGCTGAAAGAATTGGGCTATAACGCGCCAAGCAAATAAGACAACAAGCCTATAGCAATAGCTTATAGCCAGTCGGTGGCTTTGCTTTAAATTCTTTTGAAAATCTTGGGAAACGGCAAATGCTGTATTACCATGATTGGTTTTCACTAAATATGCCATGCAAATCCGTTTCCACATGATTTTTCTTCGTAAAGAATTTGGGACTTAAATGATTATTTGTATCTTTGCAGCACGAGAACCCGCCAAGCCTCTCAACGATGCTCAAATGTGCGGGTCGTTTTTGTTTTTATAGGCATATGACAATAAAAATACCGTTTATAAAAACATATTCCACACCCCAAAAATTAGTGCAACTGCTAAAAGCAAGAGGTATGGAAATAACCGATGATGAAAAGGCTATGCATTATCTTTCCCACATCGGCTACTATCGTCTGTCTGCCTATATGTATCCATTGCTTGCCATTCCCAAGGAACAACATACGTTCAAACAGGGCATAACTTTTAGCAAGGTTATGATGCTATATCGTTTTGACAAGAAGTTGCGTTTACTTTTATTCAACGAGATAGAAAAGATTGAAGTGGCTGTGCGTTGTGCCATTGTGAACATTGGAACTGAAATGCTCGGAAATCCCTTTTGGATGACCAACTGCAACAATTTCTCAAATCCTTCTAAATTCAACCGCTCCATACAGCTCATCGAAGACGAACTGAACCATACCAAAGAGGACTTCATTAATCATTTCAAGGAAACTTATACCAATCAGTACCCTCCATCATGGATGCTGACAGAGATTTTGCCATTTGGCGTAATCACCAATATTTACTCCAACATCAAGAACAAGAAGGTAAAGAAGCAAATTGCGCTGTCATTTGGATTACAAGTAGCTCCTTTTGAATCTTGGCTTACCATTATTGCCGTAACACGAAATTCCTGTTGTCATCATTCCCGAATTTGGAACAGGACATTCTCTATCCGGGCAACCATGCCAATCAGAATGTCGCGCCCTTGGATTTCCTTGCCTACAGATCCTTTGAAAGTATATTTCGACATCTGCATCATCAAGTATTTTCTCGACATCATATCACCCTGCAACGATATGCTTGACAAGATGAACAACCTTTTCACGGCATTCCCTGAAATAGACAAGGCTGCTCTTGGTTTCCCTGTCGGGTGGGAGAAAGAACCCCTCTGGCAATAGAGATTCACGATTCCGATGATACAGGAATAAAAACTACATAGGACGTAGGAAAAACAATGTCCTATGTAGGAAAAATTTTGTCTGATATAATTCAAACTACATCAGACCTTTTTTTGTCAATTGCAATTATCTGATATTCAACATCCTGTCCAGTCTGTTTGTCTTTACTGCAAATTTTTGGTTTACAGACGTTTGCTCTCAAAACGCGGTTTTCTTGTTTTCCGGCACGTTACTGGTTTCGCGCCATGCCATGGGGCGATTGTTGCACGCATGGAAAATTAGCCTCCGCGTTTGACAGGCATAAGCACAGAATTTCGTAATTTTGCAACAATTTAGGCGTATTGCAACCGGCATCGCGCCGCCATTGGTTTGAAAATATAAAGACATACGTATATGGAACTTGCAAGCAAGTACAGCCCCAAAGACATAGAGGCAAAGTGGTATCAGTATTGGATTGACCACAAACTGTTCAGCTCAAAACCCGACAGCCGCGAACCCTACACCATAGTGATTCCGCCGCCAAACGTAACGGGTGTGCTCCACATGGGGCATATGCTCAACGAAACCATTCAGGACATCCTTGTGCGCCGCGCAAGGATGGAGGGCAAGAACGCCTGCTGGGTTCCGGGAACAGACCACGCCTCGATTGCCACGGAGGCAAAGGTTGTGGGGCGGCTTGCCGAAAAAGGCATAAAGAAAACCGACCTCACGCGCGAGGAGTTCCTGAAGCACGCATGGGAATGGACCGACGAGCATGGCGGCATAATCCTGAAGCAACTGCGCAAGCTCGGCGCGTCGTGCGACTGGGACCGCACGGCGTTCACCATGGACGAAACGCGCTCGAAGAGCGTGATACGCGTGTTTGTTGACCTCTACAACAAGGGACTTATCTATCGCGGAGTGAGAATGGTGAACTGGGATCCCAAGGCACAGACCGCGCTCAGCGACGAGGAGGTGATATACAAGGAAGAGCACAGCAAGCTCTACTACTTGCGCTACTATGTTGCCGACCCCGAGGAGGGCGGGAAAAAGTATGCCGTGGTTGCCACCACGCGTCCCGAGACAATAATGGGCGACACCGCAATGTGCATCAACCCCAACGACGGGAAAAACGCCTGGCTCAAAGGCAAGCGCGTCAT
>CAKRMO010000147.1 GCA_934364765.1 uncultured Bacteroidaceae bacterium
GTATGACGTGGAATACCTTTTCACCGTCGAGCCGGGCGTTTTCAACCCGCCGCCAAAAGTCCGCTCCGCCGTGATAAGCATGAGGCGCAACGCCGTAACCGATCTTGGCTGCGACGAAAAGCTTTTCAGGCGCGTTGTGAAGGGAACATTCATCCACCGCCGCAAGATGCTGCGCGTAACGTTAAAGCAGCTTTTGCGCGAGCTTGACGTGAAAGCCGGCAAGTCCGCCGACCACGCAAGGTTCTTGGGCAATTCCGATTTGACGCGCCGCCCAGAGCAGCTTTCTGTAAAGGATTTCATAGCCCTGACCAACAGCGTGGCAGGGGAGTGCGGTTTGCTTTAGGCGTTCTTTGCCGTTCAGTGCCTCTTGTGCTTCTTGAGATATTTTATAAGCTCCTGCGGGCGGTCTGTCTGTATCAGCGAAGCCCCCTGCTCCAGAAGCCAGCCCCAAGTTTCGTCTTTTTGTCCCAGCTCCACGGCGCGGTCGTCATCGTGGCCCGCGTTGAGCGAGGGCCACATGGAGTTCACCCAGATTTTCGAGCCGTTGTCCCTCACCTTTTTGAGCAGCCGCAGGACTTCGGGCGTTACTTCGCGGAAGCAGCATTCTATGGCGACGGGCTTCATTGCCTTGTAGCCGTCTATAAACTCCTCCGCGCCCGGTTTGTCAAGGCTTACGATAGGCATATATATAACCTTGTCGAGAACATCTCCGTTTTCGGCTTTCACTTTCTCATACGGAAAGCCCGACTTTATCACAACTTGGTCAACAGTGCCGGTTTTCACGAGCAGCGCGTAAACGTCCTTGAAGAAGTCATAGCCCTTGTCGATGTTGATTAGTATCTTTCCCTTTGTAAGGTTGAGCACCTCCTCAAGCGTGGGTATCTGGTGGGATGTAACCACCTGTATCCCGTTTCTCAGGCGCAGCTTGCGCAGTTCCTCAAGCGTGTAGTCCGAAGGTTTTCCCTTGCCGTTGGTTGTGCGGTTTATGGTGTTGTCGTGCATCAGCACAAGCTGCCCGTCTTTTGTTTTCTTCAGGTCAATCTCGATCATGTCCGCGTTCATGCCGATGCAGTTCCTGAATGCCTGCAGCGAGTTTTCGGGAGCGTTGCGCCAGTCGCCGCGATGCGACACCACGAGCACCTTTTTCGACTTGGGGTTGTTAAGCTCCTCGATAAGGTTTCTGGCTTTTTTTTGCGCGTGCAGCGCGATGCACGCCGCGAGTGCCGCTATAAGGAAGATTGTCTTTTTCATGATGATGTTTTTTATGCGGTTTATGATGTTGCGTTTGTTTCACAGCCTTTCGTGCACGATGTAGGTTTTGCGGTAGGGCGTGGCGGCTGTGTCGGTGCGTATTATTTCCGAGACTTCCGGCATTGTGCTCACACCGCCGTTTCGCAGCAGAATTCTTATTTGGTCGGTCTGGATGTTGTACATATCCTTTTCAATCACCTTTTGGCATACAAAGAAGCCGGTTTCCTCTTCGTCAAGCCCCAGCTTTGCCGCAACTAGCCTGCGCACCTCGTCCAAGCGTCCTGCGGGGGCTTCGCCGTCGTATATGTCGGTTTTGAACACGCGGCGGTTTATGAAATTCCCGCTTATGGCGGAGAGTATCTTGTCCTTGTTCTTCATCCACACTTTCAGTGCCGACACGATGTCGGTGTCGTCAAGCTCCATGTAGTTTTCAAGGCATTCGGGATTTTCGGCAAACTCTTCGGCGGAGATGTCGTTCCGCAGGAAAAAGTCGAGTGCGGGCGAGGCGAACAGCCGCGTTCCCGCGTGTATCATCTGCCTTGCGCGCCGCAAAGCCCCTGTGAGCATTGCTTCCGCCGCCACCGCCGTTTTGTGGAAATACACCTGCCAATACATCATGCGCCGCGTCATGAGGTAGTTCTCCACGGAATATATCCCCTTTTCGTCCACGGCAATGTGGTCGTCCTTCACGTTGAGCATCTGTATAATCCTTGCCGCGCCCACGTTTCCCTCCCTCACGCCGGTGAAAAACGAGTCGCGGCACAGGTAGTCGAGCCTGTCCATGTCGAGCTGGCTCGAAATAAGCTCGTGCAGGAAATGCTTGGGATGCCTGTCGGTGAAGATGCTGATGGCCTCGTCAAGCGCGCCGCCGAGTTCGCGGTTTATCCGCTCCATCACCATTTGCGAAATGCGCTCGTGGCTCACATTGGGGATTATCACGTTTTCCAGCACGTGCGAAAACGGCCCGTGGCCCACATCGTGCAGCAGTATGGCTGCGAGAAGCCCTTCGCGCTCCTTGGGGTCAAGGCGCACGCCCTTCGCCTCGAGCGCGGCAACGGCCTGGCGCGTGAGGTGGTATGCGCCCAACGAATGCTGGAAGCGCGTGTGCTGCGCCCCGGGATACACAATGCCCTCAACGCCCAACTGGCGTATGCGGGTGAGGCGCTGGAAAAGCGGATGCTTCACGAGCGTGGTGATAAGTCCGCCGTCAATGGGCGTGAAGCCGTGCACCGGGTCGATTATGTATTTCATCGGGGGCGTGCGCGGGAGGTTATTTCTTGAAGCCGTCCAATGCCTTGGCCATTTGTCCTGCAAGGGCCTTTGCCTTTTCGCCCGCTGTCTTGGCGTAGTTTTCGGTGGAGTCGGCAAAGATAATCCCGCGTGAGGAGTTCACGAGCAGCCCGCAGTCCTTGGTCATGCCGTATTTGCACACTTCCTCAAGCGAGCCGCCCTGCGCCCCGACGCCCGGCACGAGCAGGAAATTGTCAGGCGCTATTTTCCTCACGTCGCCTATCAGCGTGCCGCGTGTTGCGCCTACCACGTACATCATGTTGTCTGCATTTCCCCACGCCTGGCTTGTGCGCAGCACTTTCTCGAACAGGCGTTCGCCGTTGGCGTCCTCCGTCATCTGGAAGTCAAGGCTTCCGGCGTTGCTCGTAAGCGCGAGCAGCACTACAAACTTGCCCTTGTGTTCAAGAAACGGAGTTACGCTGTCGCTGCCCATATACGGGGCCACGGTAACGGCGTCCGCCCCGAGCGAGTCGAATGCGGCGGTGGCATACATACGCGCCGTGTTGCCTATGTCCCCGCGTTTTGCGTCGAGCAGCACAAAGTGGTCGGGATAGTTCTCCTTGAGGTATTCCACGGTGCGCCTCAGCGTGCTTTCGCCCACAATGCCGGCAGCCTCGTAAAAGGCGGCGTTGGGCTTGTAGGCAACGCAAAAGGGCGCGGTTGCGTCGATTATGTTTTTGTTGAACGTGAACATCGCGTCGTGGTCGCCGGCGAGACATTCGGGGAGCTTCTTCATGTCGCTGTCAAGTCCTACGCAAAGAAACGATTTGCGCTTGAAGATATTCTCTGTCAGTTGTTTGCGGTTCATGTCGGTTATTCTTTTTTATATTTCTCACAAAGTTAAGCATAAACCGCGAATAAGGGCGGGTGCGGAGCTTAAAAACATTTGGCGGCATCAGCGCATGAATTTTGGAACAGCTCCGTTGTTTAGTGCAATTTGCTGGAAACCAATATTTTGACGCGAAACTGCATAGGTTTTGTAAGTTTTTGTCTTTCTGATGTTTGCAAGTGGCGAAAAAAGGTCTGATGTAGTTTGAATTATGTCTGATATAATTTTTCCTACGTCCTATGTAGTTTTTCCTATATCAAATGTAATTTTAGCGGTATTGGTTTTGCGCCACTTGTAGGGGCGTATTGCATACGCCCTGTATGCCACTGCATGAACCGCATCGCACAAACAATGCAAAAACATTATGGCTGCACGAAAAAAATGGCATGAAAGAAGCCGCACGTCAAATTATGGCTGCGCGGCTTCTTTTCCAAACATTAAACGTTGGGGGTGTTTTCTCACCCGATCTTGTTGCCTTCGTAAAACTCTATTATCTTCATCCGCAGGATGTATTCGTATTTGGCCTGCAACGTGGAGGTTATCGCCTTTGCGCGTTTTGTCTTCGCCTCTTCAAGCTCGGTGGCGTTGGCGCGTCCGTTCTCGAACTTGCCGGTCATCATTTTGAAGTTCGTTTCGGCGGCGGCGCGGGCCGCGAGTGCCGACTCGTATTTCGCCTGTGCGTTTACGGCGTTGTAGTATGCCTGCTGTATTTCCTTGTACAGGGTTTTCTTCGTCTCGTCAAGCTGCAACGCCTGTTCGTTTTGCTGTAGCTTCGCCTGCCTTATGGAGTTGCGCGTGGCAAGGCGGTTGAATATCGG
>CAKRMO010000148.1 GCA_934364765.1 uncultured Bacteroidaceae bacterium
GAAAAAGGCACCGGGAACTTTCGTCCGGCGCGCCATCACGAGTTCTCGCTTTATCTTTGCGGAAAGTGGTACGCCCTCGAGGCGAAAGACGGCACTTTTGACGAGGAAGACCCTATCGGAGTGCTTGACGTTGACATTTCGTCAAGACTTATCCTCGACAAAATCCTCGGCATAAAAGATCTTCGCTCTTCCGACCGCATAGACTTTGTCGGCGGATTGCGCGGGCTTGACGAGCTGCGCCGCAGGGTTGACTCCGGAGAAATGGCGGCAGCTCTCGCACTATATCCCGTGTCGATGGACCAAATCATGACCATTGCCGACAGCGGAAAGATAATGCCGCCGAAAGCCACATGGTTCGAGCCGAAACTGCGCAGCGGGCTTATTGTTCACAAACTCGGCTGAAAAACGGCGCAATATCACAAAAAGGCGCAGAGTTCGCTCCCTGCGCCTTTTCCATTTTAACAAAACAATAATATCATGAATTTCTACAAGAATGCAGTGCTACTCGTGGCGGCAATAATATCTGCAAACGCCGCCGCACAAGACAAAGCCGGAAAAATCACAGAAAAATCCCCGTCAAGGTCGGAATACTTCTCATGGATAAACAACACCAACGAGGGGGCAAGCGAAGAACAGACGCTCATAAACCTCGACTTTTTCCGCTGGTTAAAGGAAACCTACGGAATGCAGCTTGACATTTACGCTTTTGACGCCGGTGCGATAGACGGCGCGGGCATCTACGGCTCCACAAAGCACCCGCGCTTCAAGAAACACTTCCCCAACGGTTTCGGACCTGTGGCAAAAAGCGCGGCAAGCCTTGGCACGCGGCTCGGAATATGGTGCGGGCCCGACGGCTTCGGCGACACGGAGCAGGAGGCCAAGGAACGCATTGACATGATGGCGGGACTTGTGGAAAACTACAATTTCGGGCTTTTCAAGATGGACGGCGTTTGCGGCTATCTGCGCAGCACAAAATACGACTACTTCGACAAAATGATGACACGCATACGCAAGACATCGCCCGACTTCATTCTTTTGAACCACCGCCTCGATCTCGGACCTGGAACCAAGCATTCAACCACATTCCTCTTTGGCGGCGAGGAGACATACATCGATGTTTTGATGACAAACTCAATGACCGCGCCCCACCATCGCGCACAGGCAATAAGCCGCAAAAACCCAGACAATCTCACGCGACTCACCGAAGACCACGGCGTGTGCCTGTCATCGTGCCTTGACTTTTGGGAAGACGACATTGTGCTGCAATCGTTCGGGCGTGAGCTTATCCTCGCCCCCGAAATATACGGCAACCCCTGGCTTCTGCGCGATGACGAATTTCCGCAGCTTGCATTCTATTTCAACCTCCACCGCCAATATGCCGGCATTCTCGTAAACGGGCAGAAGCTCCCCGAAGACAAATACGGGCCTGAAGCCCTCACACGCGGCGACGGAAACACAAGGTTCATAACCCTGCGAAACCTCACATGGAACACTGTAACCTACCACGTGAACCTCGGCAAGGAAGTGGGGCTTGAGCAAAACGGAAGCAAAGTCAAGGCACGCCTTTACCACCCCTACATCTACGACATGGGAAGCCATTCCTACGGTTCCACAATCGACGTGAAAGTGCTGCCGTTCCGCGCCGCGCTGCTCAAAGTTACCAACGTCAAGGAGAAAGACAAGATAGCCCTGAGCGGAATACCATATAATATAGTGAACGACCATAGCGGCAACCCCACAGTCAAGCTGCTCGGAATGCCCGGCAAAAGCTACAAGGTGAAATTCGGCGGCAGCATGGCCTTCAAGTCAGCTTATATTGACGGCAAAAAAGCCGGCACCAAGGGCGCAAGCGTGAAATTCCCGGGCGAAGCGCTCAAGCAGGATTTCCACCGGCATATCGGCGAAATGAAGCCATGCGACATCCCCGGCGACGCCGCCACGCTCTACTACTCCACCTGCTACGCCGCAGACAACAACGCCCTCGAGGCACGCTCGCTGCTCCGCTCGGGAGAAACTAAAATCCCGCAGGTGAAAGCCGCACGCGACGCTTTCTTCAACCAGAAAATATTCAAGGAGCGCGAAATCTGGGACAAAAACCTTTTTGACGGAGATTTGAAATCGGCATTTTCAGTAGCCGTAAGGTGGGCCGACCACAAGGCGGATGGCTCAACGGCATTCCTGGTTGACATTGGCAAAGTGCAGCATCTTGACAAAGTAACCATAGACAGCCCCGACGAATACTCCATCACCCCATACAAATCAGAAGAAGGCGCAAGGCTGTACGTGTCGGCCGACCTGAAAGACTGGAAAGAAATAAAATTCTTCATCGGCACACACGCCGAAGCCGACGTTTCAAAAGCCGGGGAAATAAGATACCTGCGCCTCGACCGCACACCGCTGCGCGTATCGGAAGTTTCCGCATTCGTTAACGGCAAGGAGGTTGACCGCACCAACTGGCGCGCCTCAAACCTGTTCCCCAAATACAACGGGGCAAGGAAAGCGTGGAGCAACACCTTCAAGCTCGATGAAATCCCCGAAAAGGCATACCTCTGCATTGCCGTCAACGGCGAGTGCGGCGAAGACGGCGCATGGGCGGCAATAAAAGTCGGCGGGAAATATGTAGGCTGCCCCGACCGCGCCCCATCGTTCACCGCCAACACATGGGAGTACCGCGTGCAGCCTGTAAACAGGAACTACACTTTCTACGTGCCGCTCACCCCCGACATGAAAGGCAAGGACATAGAGGCATACGTGCTCGGACTAAACGACTCCGACCTGAAACCCGAAGTGTGGCTCAGCACATACCCCATACCTTTCAAGCAAAAGGAACTCACGCTGCGCAAATAAGCATTCCCGCATAAAGCATACGCCTCCTCCGCCCCCAAAACGGAGGAGGTTTTCTTGTTTTTTTAGCCCACGAACTTATCCCTGCCCGCATATAGTTTGCAGTCCGCAAAAGCACGGCACTGAACGCAAAAGCGCAAATCATTGATAATCCGCACGTTATGGCAAACTTTATTTTTCCCGCAAATTGTTGTTTTTCAAAGGTTTGCAACGGCGAAAAAAAGGTCTGATGTAGTTTGAATTACATCAGACATAATTTTTCCTGCATGGGACATAGTTTTTCCCACATCAAATGTAGTTTTAGCGGTATTGGTTTTGCGGAAATTGCAGGGGAGCATGGCATGCGCCCCATGACATTGCCGCCAAAACCGCACCTCAAACGTGTTCGTCAAATCCGTATGCACACTTTGCAACCTCTTCGGGACATTTGCTTTTAATGCCACAGCCAAGCCCCGAATGCGCATGGCGGGATATTTTTCATTGATATTTGTTTGCATTTGCCACGATAATGTTACCTTTGTACTTGAATTTATCGACTTGTGATGAACAATACTGATAGTTTGAGGGCATACACCGCCCTCCATTCCAAAGAAACCCTTAACAAAGCCGCAGACAACATAAGAATGCTGACTGCCGCAATGGTTGAACGCGCAAATTCGGGGCATCCCGGCGGGGCCATGGGAGGCGCAGACTTCATAAACGTGCTCTTCTCGGAGTTTATGGTTTACGACCCCGACGAGCCCATGTGGAAATGCCGCGACAGGTTTTTCCTTGACCCGGGACACGAAAGCGCGATGCTCTATTCCACCCTCATGCTCACGGGACGCTTCAACATGGACGAGCTGAAGCAGTTTCGCCAGTGGCAGTCGCCCACACCGGGACACCCCGAAGTGAACCAGCCAAGAGGCATAGAAAACACTTCAGGCCCGCTGGGACAGGGGCACACCTTTGCCGTGGGAGCGGCAATCGCGGCAAAATTCCTCGCAGCGCATACGGGCAACAAATCGTTTGAAAAAGAGAAAATCTACACATACATCTCGGACGGCGGCATACAGGAGGAGATTTCACAGGGGGCGGGAAGGCTTGCCGTCTATCTCGGTCTCGACAATCTCATAATGTTCTACGACTCAAACGGCATACAGCTTTCCACAACGTGCAAAGACGTTAGCGCGGAAGACACGGCAATGAAATACCGCGCATGGAACTGGAACGTGCTCGAAATAGACGGCAACGACTGCGAGGCCATTCGCGGGGCATTGCTCGCCGCACACGAGGAACACAACCGCCCCACCCTGATTATCGGCAAATGCATAATGGGCAAGGGATGTCTGCGCGCC
>CAKRMO010000149.1 GCA_934364765.1 uncultured Bacteroidaceae bacterium
GCTCCTGGGCGGACAGTGGTTGACCGCAAAGACCTTGCGGCGGCTGTGAGGGAAATGGTGGAGACCGACGGTCCGTTCCTTTTGCAGACGGCAGTGGCGGAGGAGGAGAATGTCCTGCCTATGTGCTTCCCCGGACACGATGTGGACGATATGCTGCTCGAACTGAATTAAACCGCAAAGTTTACAATCATGCAATCAGACGAAACATTATATACACTGATAATATTCTCCGAGAACCTGCCGGGCGTGCTCAATCACATAACAACGGTGTTCACGCGCAGACAGGTTAACATCGAGAGCCTTAATGTGTCGGCTTCGAGCATTGAGGGGCTTCACAGATATACAATCACCTGTTACTCCACCGAGCTGATTATCGACAAAATCGCAAAGCAGATAGAGAAGATTATTGACGTTGTGTCGGCAAACTATTTCACCGAGGACGAAATCTTCACTCTTGAAACCGCGCTGTTCAAGCTTTCCACCCCGGCTGTGCTGGAAAACCGCCAGATTTCAAGGGAAATCCGCACGTATGGGGCAAAGTTCGTGGAAGTCAACTCCACTTACTCGATAGTTTCCATGGAGGGGCTTACGGAGGAGATAAACAGCCTTTACAAACATCTGAAGGTGCTCGGCTGCATATTGCAGTTTGTCCATTCCGGCTCTATCGCCGTAACAAAAAGCCGGCGCGAGTTTGTAACGGAGTATCTGCTGCACCGCAACCGCACGCGTCAGGAAGCTGAAAGTTGAGGACTGAAAAATGGATACACAGGGCAAGTCAAGCAGGTATGAGTACGTTGTGGAGCCTTTCACCGAGGACTTCACAGGCGTTCTTGCATGGCAGGAATTGGGAAAGAGAATCCTTGCCACGGCGGGAATGCACGCCGACAGCCATGGCTTCGGGATGAAGCAGCTTATGCCGCAAAAGCAGGCGTGGGTGTTGTCGCGCATGATAATCTGCATGGACGAAATGCCCAAGGTGAACGAGCATTACGCTGTTGAGACGTGGATACGCAATATTTACCGCACGTTCACCGACAGGTGTTTTGCGATATTGCGCCCCGACAACACGGCTTACGGCTATGCCTACACCACGTGGGCTTTGATTAATTCCGAAACCCGTATGCCTGTGAACCTTGAAACGCTTCCCGGCGGCGGTTTCGCCAAGTGGGCCGATGCGGAAAAGGCGTGCGAAGTTGAAGGCTTTTCGCGCATCAGGGTTGCGGCTGAAAAGCCGCAGCGCATAATAACGGCTTATTACAGCGACATTGACATCAACAGGCATTTCAACAGCATAAGGTATATAGAGCACATACTGGATCTTTTCCCGAAGGAGGCTTATTCCGCACGGCGCGTTTCCGGCTTGGAGATTGCCTATCACGGCGAGGCGCACTTTGGCGACCGCCTGGCTTTCTACATGGAGCGCGGCCCGGAAAACATATATAACGTGGAGGTGCGCCTGCAGCCCGAATGCGGGGGCAGGGAGGGGAAGGAAAAAAAAGTGTGTTCCTGCCGCATAACTTTCAAGTAGAATAATAATATAAACATGTATAACACAGCCTTCCCGCCCAATGGCTTTGGGGAGGCGCAAAAACAAAAAACAAAATGGCAAAGATTAACTTTGGCGGCGTTGTGGAGGATGTTGCAACGCGTGAGGAATTTCCTTTGAGCAAGGCTCGTGAAGTTCTGAAAGACGAAACTATCGCAGTTCTTGGTTATGGCATTCAGGGCCCGGGCCAGGCTTTGAACCTCCGCGACAACGGTTTCAACGTAATCGTTGGCCAGCGCAAGAGCAAAACTTATGATAAATGCGTGGCAGACGGCTGGGTGCCGGGCGAAACACTTTTCTCTATCGAGGAGGCTGCCGAAAAAGGCACAATCATCTGCATGCTTTTGAGCGACGCCGCACAGATTGAGATGTGGCCCAAAATCAAGCAGTATGTAACGAAGGGCAAGGCTCTTTATTTCTCCCACGGTTTTGCCATCACCTACAAGGACCGCACAAATGTTGTGCCCCCCACGGATGTTGACGTAATCATGGTTGCCCCCAAGGGGTCGGGCACTTCCCTCCGTTCGTTGTTCCTCGAAGGACGCGGCATCAACAGCTCGTATGCAATATTCCAGGACGCTACCGGCAAGGCTGAGGAGCGCACAATGGCAATGGGCATAGGCGTTGGCTCCGGCTATATGTTCAAGACAACATTCACCCGCGAGACCTACAGCGACCTTACCGGCGAGCGCGGCGCGTTGATGGGGGCTGTGCAGGGAATGTTCCTTGCGCAGTATGAAACCCTCCGCAGCCACGGACACACTCCGTCTGAGGCGTTCAACGAAACAGTTGAGGAGTTCACCCAGAGCCTTCTCCCGATGGTGGGCAAGAACGGCATGGACTGGATGTATGCAAACTGCTCCACAACGGCACAGCGCGGCGCTCTCGACTGGATGGGCCCGTTCCACGATGCAATCAAGCCGGTAATGGAGAAGCTTTACGAAAGCGTTGCAACAGGCAACGAGGCTCAGATTTCCATCGACAGCAACTCGAAGCCCGACTACCGCGAAAAGCTCAACAAGGAGCTTGAAGCCTTGCACAACAGCGAAATGTGGCGCACCGGCGAGACTGTGCGTCAGCTCCGTCCCGAGAACAACTAATCCCCGGGTTTGAATAAAGTTAATCCTGCGGCTCTTTCGGGCTGCGGGATTTTTTTTTGCCATATTGCAGTTGCGGTTTGCGATGTGGTTTTGGCGGCGGTATACAGGGCGTATGCCATACGCTCCTGCAATTCCCGCAAAACCCAAATCGGATGGCTTTTTCCAAACGCCGCTAAAAACTACATCGGATGTAGGAAAAACTATGTCCTATATAGAAAAAATTATGTCTGATATAATTTAAACTACATCAGACCTTTTTTTGCCGCTTGCAAATATCTGAATAACAAATCGTTACAAAGGATGTTTCCTGCGTGGCTATTCTTTTGGAAAACAGTGTGTTACGCAATTTTGGCGGTGTTGCGCGATTTTCAGCTACAATCCGGCGGCGTTGGCCGGTGGAGGTGATTTGATGGCAGCAGCGGCAATGGTCAGATGAATGCCGCCAAATAGGGGCGTATCGGAAAGAAATTCGTCATTTTGCAGGTAAAATCACATTACAGCGCAAATATGAACGTATTAGATTTGAGTGAGCAGGAAATCAACCGCCGCGAAAGTTTGGCGGAACTGAAGAAAATGGGCATAGACCCTTATCCTGCCGAAGAATATCCCACGAACGCTTTCTCAACAGATATAAAGGAAAACTTTGACGAAAACGCCGAGCCTCGCCGTGTCTGCATAGCCGGGCGTATGATGAGCCGGCGCATAATGGGCAAGGCGAGCTTCATCGAGTTGCAGGACTCCAAGGGCAGGGTGCAGGTTTACGTAACCCGCGACGGCATTTGCCCCACGGAGAACAAGGACCTGTACAACGTGGTGTTCAAGCGCCTGCTCGATTTTGGCGACTTTGTGGGGGTGAAAGGCTACGTTTTCCGCACTCAAACCGGCGAGATTTCCGTTCATGCCGAGGAGCTGAAGCTTCTCTCGAAGAGCCTCAAGCCGCTTCCTGTGGTGAAGGAAAAGGACGGCAAGACATACGACAGCTTTGACGATGCCGAATTGCGCTACCGCCAGCGCTACGTTGACCTCATAGTGAACAAGGGCGTTAAGGAGACCTTTGTGCAGAGGGCTGCGGTGATAAACACAATACGCCGGGAACTGAACGCCATAGGTGCCACCGAGGTTGAGACACCTACGCTCCAGAGCATTCCCGGCGGCGCGAGCGCGCGCCCGTTCATAACCCACTACAACGCGCTTAATGTGGATATGTATATGCGCATAGCCACCGAACTTTACTTGAAGCGTCTCATCGTGGGCGGCTTTGAGGGGGTTTACGAAATTGGCAAGAACTTCCGCAACGAAGGCATGGACCGCAACCACAATCCCGAGTTCACCTGCCTTGAGTTCTATATAGCCTACAAGGACTACAATTGGATGATGTCGTTCACCGAAAAGCTGCTCGAAACGGTGTGCATCGCGGTGAACGGCAAGCCCGAACGCGAAATCGACGGCAATATGGTGAGCTTCAAGGCCCCTTACCGC
>CAKRMO010000150.1 GCA_934364765.1 uncultured Bacteroidaceae bacterium
CCATTGTGCTTTTGCCGCACGAGGAATAGCCGTCAATGGCTATGATTATCTTTTTCATTGGGGAAATTTCAAAGATTGTACGAAAGGTTCACGAGAAACGAGGAGGCCGCCACGTGATAGCGGGCGTAGCTTGCCCCAAGCTTGAATTTGTTGAGATTAAGTCCGCCGCCGCATGAAAACCCCGCCCAATGCCCCGAGCCGGCTGCCTTCAGCTCGCTTGCGCGGCGGGCGTTGTAGCCTACGGACAGGTAGAAGTTTTCGGTGGGTATTGCATCCGCCCCGATTACGAAGTGGTTGAAGAAAATCTTTCCGAACGAGCTTTTCTTGCCGTCATCGTTGTAATAATAGTTGCTGCTCCAGCGCGTGAGGTCAGTCATTGTGAGCGAAAACCTCACAGGCGCGTGCTCCATTCCCTTTGTTATGCCTATGTCGAGGTCGAACGGCAGGTGTTCGCTCTTGTTGTCGAATTTTTTCAGTTGCGCACCCACGTTCCTCATCACTATGCCTGCGGAAAAATCCTTGTCCTCGTCGAAATAGTTAAGTCCCACGTCGAACGAAATTGCGCAGGCGGAGTATTCGGCGTATTTGGAGTTGATGAAGCGCATAGTCGCGCCGCCCACCCAGTTGTTGGAGAGCGCGTAGCTGTATTGCGCCCCGATGCAGAAATCCTTTGCCGACAGGTCGCCCATGACCTGCCCCGTCTCATCGGTCTCGTCCATGGAGCCGTAGTTAATGTAGTTGGCGTTGAAACCGAGCGTGTGCCTTTCGCCCACGGTTTTTGTGAACGAGGCGGAAGCCACTGTGGAGCCTTTCAGGTAGGACATATAGTTGAGGTTAATGGTCTTGTCGCTCACCGAGGCAAGCAGCGCGGGGTTTGTGAACGCCAGCGTGGGGTCGTCGTCAACAAGCGACACGTTCATTCCGCCCAACGCCGCCGCGTGGGACGACACCGGAAGTTTCAGGAAGTTGAATGTGGACGACTTTTCCTGTCCTCTTGCGGCTATTGCAAAAAGGAAAATCAATGTTAGCAGCGAGAGTTTTCTCATTTAACCTCTAATTTTTGGAACAAAGGTACACTTTTCTCAATTATCTGACTTATTTTTGCATAGCAAACTGCAAGTGCAGGCTTTGCCATAGGCAACAACAATTTATAAAACGTGCTGAACCCGCTTTTATTATCAGAACAATGGTGCAATCTTGTTTTTGAAGGCAGAAACAAGGGCTACGGAGCATACGCAATGAGGCGCGATGCGGGGAAAAACCTGCTTCGCGCCCTTTTGATTGTAGTGGCGGCTTTTGCGTTTGCGGTGCTTCTTCCCATGGCTGTCATAAGGTGGCAGATAGCGGCTGCCGAGCGGAAGTCGGCAGATGCCGTGGCCAATTTCTCCAAGCTGAAAAAGCCCGAACTGAAGAAGGATCACGAGCTGAAGGCTGTGGACGTGGCGCAGAAGGTTAATGTGAAGAAGATGAAGGATGCCGTGAAATTTGTCCCCGAAATATCGCCCGATGAGAATGTTGAGGCACAACTGATATTGGGCGCGGAGGAGATCGGGACTGTTGACGGCGGGCAGACGGTGGTTTCCGTGCCCGACAGCTCGCTGCTTACCGATGCGCCAACCGATGCCGACGACCCGGACATCTCGGCGAAATATCCCACGCCTGTTGAGGTGGTGGAGCAGATGCCGCAGTTTCCCGGCGGGCTGAAAGCCCTGATGAAGTGGCTCACCGCCCATGTGGTCTATCCGCCGATGTGTATGCGCGACAATGTGCAGGGCAGGGTGGAGGTGTCGTTCATTGTTGACAGGGACGGCAACGTGAAAGACCCGCAGGTAACAAGGAAAGTCCACCCGCTGCTCGACCGCGAGGCGTTGCTCACCGTAAGGCGGATGCCAAAGTGGGAGCCTGGCAGGGTAAAGGGCAAGGCAAGCGTCGTGAGGGTTACAATTCCGATTGTGTTCTCGTTGTGATTTCCGCAACGCCGTGCAAAGAAACTTATTACAGATGAAACAATATACTACCGCAGAATTTACAGAAATGGTAAACCGTGCGCTCGACGGCATGGAATACCCCAACGCCCCCAAGGGGCTTTACGAGCCGATAGCCTATGTGCTGTCGATGGGCGGCAAGAGGCTGCGCCCCGTGCTGCTGCTTTTGGTGAACGACATGTTTGGCGGCGATGCTGCTGAAGCCCTCAAGGTTGCCCTTGCATTGGAGACCTATCACAACTACACCCTTATGCACGACGACCTTATGGACAATGCCGAAATGAGGCGCGGAAAGCCGGTGGTGCACAAGCGTTGGGACGAGAACACCGCCATACTTTCGGGAGACACGATGCTCGTGCTGGCATACAAGCACCTGCTCGAGGCGAAAACGCCCAAGATACACGAGCTTGCCTCGCTGTTCACGAAAACGGCAATTGAGATTGGCGAGGGGCAGCAATACGACATGAACTTTGAAAACCGCCTTGACGTGGGCGAGGGTGAGTATCTGGAGATGATACGGCTGAAAACAGGAGTGTTCATTGCCTGTGCCGCCAAAATGGGTGCAATTCTCGGCGGGGCAGACGGCGACACCGCCGAAAAACTTTACAGGCTCGGCGAAACCGTGGGGCTTGCCTTCCAGCTTCAGGACGATTTCCTTGATGTTTACGGCGACCCAAAGGTGTTTGGCAAGAAAACCGGAGGCGACATAACAAGCAACAAAAAGACGTTCCTGCTCATAAAGGCCCTTGAGACGGCGCAGGGCGGTGTACGTTCCGAGCTTTTGGAGTGGATAAACGCAAAGACTTTCAACAGGGACGAGAAGGTGGCGGCCGTAACGGCGATATACAACAAGCTTGGCGTTGACCGCATCACGCAGGAGGCTATAAACTCATATTTCGAGGAGAGCCGCAAGATTTTTGACACGATAAACGTTGGCGCGGAGCGCAAGCGCGAGGTGTGGAACTTCGTCTCCTCACTCGTGGGGCGCAAAATATAGCAGGCAATGACGTTCACAGACACCCATTCACATATATACGGTGCGGAGTTTGCCGCCGACATCGATGCGGTGGTGGAGCGCGCCAGGCGGGCGGGGGCGGAGAAAATATTCCTGCCCAACGAGAATGCCGCAACGCTTCACCCCGTTCTTGCCCTTTGCGGCAAATACCCGGGTTTCTGCCATCCCATGATAGGGCTTCACCCCGAAGAGGTGGACGAAGGCTATGCCGGCGTTCTTGACTGCATGGAGCGGATGCTCGAAGAGCCGAACCCGTTCATCGCGGTGGGAGAGGTTGGCATCGACTACCATTTCCAGAGCGAGAACAGGAAAGGGCAGATTGACGCCTTCCGCCGTCAGGCAGGGTGGGCGGCACGCTTTTCGCTGCCGCTCATGATACATTCGCGCGACTCCATGGACGATTTGCTCGCCGTGCTTGATGAATGCGGCGGAAAGCGCATGACAGGCGTGTTCCATTGCTTTTCGGGCACGGAGGATGAGGCGCGGAGATTTCTCGAATACCCCGGTTTTGCGTTGGGGATAGGCGGGATAGTAACGTTCAAACGCTCCACGCTTGCAGAGGTGCTTAAAAGTGCCGTCCCCATAGAGAGGGTTGTGCTCGAAACCGACTGCCCCTACATGGCTCCCGTTCCCATGCGCGGCAGGCGCAACGAGAGCGCGTTCGTGCCGTATATAGCCGCAAAGCTTGCCGAAACATACGGAATGACCGTTGACGAAGTGTGCGGAATAACAAGCGAAACCGCAAAAAAACTGTTCCCCAAAGCGTGGGAATGAGTTTTTCCGCGTGCGGGAATGTGAAGTTTCAAAATAAAGTCTTAACTTTGCGCCCGGTTTAGTGAAGAACCGCAAATTTCAACCGCAACAAGGAAAGATGCTCGAGTGGTTGAAGAGGCACGCCTGGAAAGCGTGTAAACGCCCAAAGCGTTTCGGGGGTTCGAATCCCCCTCTTTCCGCGAAAGTCCGCAGCAAACGACGAAGGTCTTTGCTGCGTTTTTTTTTTTTATGGGCGTGTTTTTGCAAGTGTCTGAAAACCATGTGCTTATGTGTAAAATGAAATTTTTTGTAAGGTTTTGGCTTTCAGTGTGTTGCAGGG
>CAKRMO010000151.1 GCA_934364765.1 uncultured Bacteroidaceae bacterium
CCAGACAGTATATTCCAAAATTAAAGGCTCGGTTGCCGCGCCCACGGCCGGACTCCATTTTACGCCCCGCGTGCTTGAAGCCCTTGACGCAAAAGGAGTGGAGCGCAACGAGATAACGCTCCATGTGGGGGCGGGGACTTTCAAGCCTGTGAAAACGGAGACAATGGCGGGTCATGTGATGCACCACGAGTTCATAAGCGTAAGGCGCAGCAGCATAGAAAGGCTTATAGCCCACGGCGGGCGGTGCGTGGCGGTTGGCACCACATCGGTGCGCACGCTTGAAAGCCTGTATTATATAGGCGTGATGATTTCGCGAAATCCCGATGCCGACGAAAACGACCTTGTGGTGGGACAGTGGCTTCCCTACGAATATGCGTCAGGCGGCGGGAAACCGCTGACCACCATGGAGGCTCTTGAAACAATTTTGGCATATCTTGACCGCAACAAGCTGCACACGCTCACAGCCAACACGCAGATAATAATTGCGCCTGGATATGAGTATCATGTGGTGAAAGCCATAATAACAAACTTCCACCAGCCCAAGAGCACCTTGCTCCTGCTTGTGTCGGCGTTGGTGGGGGAGAGCTGGCACAAGATTTACCGCCATGCACTGGACAACGGTTTCCGTTTCCTGAGTTAT
Organism: uncultured Bacteroidaceae bacterium; assembly: GCA_934364765.1. Lineage (GTDB taxonomy): Bacteria > Bacteroidota > Bacteroidia > Bacteroidales > Bacteroidaceae > UBA6398. Next base: position 641 of record CAKRMO010000151.1, read on the forward strand.
GGCGACAGCTCTCTGCTCATTCCATAATAATAAACATAGTCCCGATGGTGAATGCACCAAGCGGGATTTTTTGAAAAGGATAATTAAGACAAAACAGAAATGCGCGACAACCAAAACGAACTGCTGCCTTTGGTAACGCCCGACGGGGAAGTGGTTGGCAGCGCCACACGCGGGGAATGCCACGGCGGAAGCCGGCTGCTGCACCCGGTGGTGCACCTTCACGTGTTTAACAGCAGCGGGCAGCTATATCTTCAGCTCCGCCCCAAGTGGAAGGACATCCAGCCGGGCAAGTGGGACACGGCTGTCGGGGGACACGTGGATTATGGCGAGGAAACCGAAGACGCGTTAAGGCGCGAGGTGAGGGAGGAACTCGGCATGGAGGATTTTTCCCCGAACTTCGAGATGCGCTACGTGTTCGAGTGCGAGCGCGAGCGCGAGCTGGTGAACGTTTATGCAACCGTGTATGACGGCGGAATAACCCCGAGCGGCGAAACCGACGGAGGGCGTTTTTTCGACCAGGAGGAAATAAAAATGCTTTCGGGAAAAGGACTGTTCACGCCCAATTTCGAGAGCGAATACAAACGCCTGTGCGAAAACGGCGTATTGTCAAAATACTCAACAACCTATTGTCCGTAAAAGGAAAATGAGTAACTTTGCAAATTGTAAGTAAACGAAAATAATAAAATTAGTATTATGAGTTTGAAAATAGTAGTGCTTGCCAAGCAAGTGCCCGACACGCGAAATGTGGGCAAGGACGCCATGACTCCCGAGGGGACTGTCAACCGCGCCGCGCTGCCCGCAATCTTCAACCCCGAAGATCTCAACGCGCTCGAACAAGCCCTGCGCTTGAAAGACAAGAACCCCGGCTCGACGGTTACGGTGGTAACGATGGGACCTCCGCGTGCCACAGACGTAATTCGCGAAGCCCTCTATCGCGGGGCTGACGACGGAGTGCTTCTCACCGACAGGGCTTTTGCCGGTGCCGACACTCTGGCTACGTCATACGCTCTTTCAATGGCTATACGCAAGATAGGGAAATGCGACCTTATAATCGGCGGCCGCCAGGCTATTGACGGCGACACCGCGCAGGTAGGCCCGCAGGTTGCCGAGAAGCTTGGCCTCAACCAGGTTACTTATGTGAACGACATCAACGAATGCGACGGCAATGAAATCACAATCACGCGCCACATTGACGGCGGCACCGAGGTTGTGAAAGCACCCCTGCCAATAATGCTCACTGTAAACGGCGACGCAGCCCCCTGCCGCCCGCGCAACGCCAAGAGGGTGATGAAGTACAAACGCGCCATGACCCCCATAGAGCGTCCCGCAAACGGCGAGCTGCCCTATGCGGAGGAATATGAAAAGAAACCCTATCTCAACATCACGCAGTGGACTGTGGCTGATGTGAACGGTGATTTGCAGCAATGCGGTCTTGCCGGCTCGCCAACAAAGGTGAAAGCCGTGCAGAACATCGTGTTCAAAACCAAAGAGAGCCATACTCTCGGCGCAAGCGACGATGAAATCAACGGACTTATTAAGGAATTACTCGCAAACCATACCATAGGATAAAGAAAGACCGATATGAACAACGTATTTGTATATTGCGAAATAGAAAAGACTGCCGTAGAAGAGGTAAGTCTCGAACTTCTCACCAAAGGCCGCAAGCTTGCCAACCGTCTCGGAGTGAAACTTGAGGCTGTCTGTGCCGGCACGGGCATCAAGGGCCATGTTGAAAAGCAGGTGCTGCCTTACGGAGTGGATGTTCTTCATGTTTTCGACCACGAGGGACTTTATCCTTACACGTCAAAGCCCCACACCTCGGTGCTTGTGAACCTTTTCAAGCGCGAGCAGCCGCAGATTTGCCTCATGGGGGCAACGGTAATCGGCCGCGACCTTGGGCCGAGGGTTTCCTCAAGCCTTCACAGCGGTCTCACAGCCGACTGCACCGCTCTTGAAATCGGCGATTTCGATGACAAGAAGACGGGCAAATCATACAAGGATCTCCTTTTCCAAATCCGTCCCGCGTTCGGCGGCAACATTGTTGCCACGATTGTAAACCCCGAAAACCGTCCCCAGATGGCTACGGTGCGCAGCGGCGTTATGAAGGCCGAGGTGCTTGACGAGAACTACAAGGGCGAGGTGGTATATGAAAACACCGATGACTTTGTTCCCGCGTCCGACTACGTGGTGAAGGTGATTGAGCGTCATGTTGAGAAAGCCAAGAACAACCTCAAGGGAGCTTCCATCATAGTTGCCGGCGGCTACGGTGTGGGAAGCGCCGACGGTTTCAAGCTCCTCTACGAGTTTGCGAACGAAATCCACGCGGAGGTGGGCGCAAGCCGTGCCGCTGTCGATGCCGGTTTCTGCGCCTCCGACCTTCAGATAGGCCAGACGGGCGTAACCGTGCGTCCGAAGGTTTACATCGCCTGCGGCATTTCAGGTGCAATCCAGCACGTGGCGGGCATGAAGGAGAGCGGCATAGTTATTTCAATCAACACCGACCCTGATGCGCCCATCAACAAGATAGCCGACTACGTTATCCTGGGTTCAGTGGAGGAAGTGCTGCCCAAGATGATCAAGTATTACAAAGAAAACAGCAAGTAAAAGGAACTTGACAAAATCATAAAAAGCAATGGCAAATTTCTATTCAGATAAGCCGGAACTGAAGTTCCATCTAAATAACGCCCTGATGAAAAAGATTGTCGCTCTTCGCGAAGGCGACTATTCTGACGCGGCAAAATACGATTATGCGCCCGTTGACTTCAGCGATGCAATGGACAGCTACGACCGTGTGCTCGAAATCGTGGGCGATGTAACGGCAAATGTCGTGGCGCCCAATGCCGAGAGCGTTGACGCCGAAGGCCCGCACCTCAAGGACGGACGTGTGAGCTACGCCGAGGGTACAAAGCAGAACCTCGCCAACACCATAGCGGCGGGGATGAACGGAATGACAATGCCGCGCAGGTATGGCGGCCTTAATTTCCCCATTACGGCATACACCCTCGCAAACGAAATCGTTTCTGCGGGCGACGCAGGGTTTGAAAACATCTGGAGCCTGCAGGACTGCATCGAGACCCTTTACGAGTTCGGCAACGAGGAGCAGAGGGAGAAGTACATCCCGCGTGTTTGCGCCGGCGAAACAATGTCCATGGACCTCACCGAGCCGGATGCCGGCAGCGACTTGCAGAGCGTGATGCTCCGCGCGACATATTCCGAAAAGGACGGCTGCTGGCTGCTCAACGGCGTGAAGCGTTTCATAACCAACGGCGACTCGGACATTCACCTTGTGCTTGCGCGTTCCGAGGAAGGCACACGCGACGGCCGCGGCCTTTCGATGTTCATATACGACAAGCGTCAGGGCGGGGTTGATGTGCGTCGCATTGAGAACAAGCTCGGCATCCACGGTTCGCCAACCTGCGAGCTTGTTTACAAGAACGCCCATGCGG
>CAKRMO010000152.1 GCA_934364765.1 uncultured Bacteroidaceae bacterium
ATTATGGAGATAGTGAGATACTATCGCCATTTGTTCTTCAAACGGAATAATTGTCCCATCCTCATTCAGTGAATGAGGACCATACATTTGCATTGAAACTTTCTTACCGCCACACATTTGTGTAATGGCTATTTTAGCAGTCGCTTTGGTTTTAGCGTTCATATAGTTTGAACTTTTGTTTAAGCATTTGCTGGCTTCTTTGATTGTTTCCGATTATCAAAATCGAAAGACAGTCTAACCTTGTGCTTTTAATTGTTTATTTCTTATGGATATTTCGCTTAATTTGGGAATATTCGATGTCTCGGTTACTTTTATGGTTGTTTGCTGGCCATGCAATCCGCGTGGCGGCAGTTCAAAAATAGGTATTTTTTGCGAGACCGGCAAACGCCGCGCAAATAAATTTCGGTTTCACGCTTTTTTGTATCTTTGCATACTCATATAATTATAAGGAAATGAAGATAGCTTTGATAGGATACGGCAAGATGGGACGCATGATAGAGCAGATAGCCCTTGAGCGCGGACACAAGATAGTATGTGTTGTTGACAAGGACAACCGCAGCGACATAAACAGCGACGCTTTCCGCAGTGCGGACGTGGCTATTGAGTTCACCGCCCCGGCATCGGCATACCAGAATGTGAAGGACGCTTTTGCGCAGGATGTGAAGGTGGTGTCGGGCAGCACGGGCTGGATGGACGAGCACGGCGGGGAAATGAGGACGCTTTGCGAGAAGGAGGGGCGCACCCTGTTCTGGAGCAGCAACTTCAGCGTCGGCGTGGCGCTGTTCAACGCCCTTAACGCATATCTTGCAAGGCTGATGAACGGCCAGCCGTCATACGATGTGAGGATTGAGGAGACGCACCACGTTCACAAGCTCGACGCGCCCAGCGGTACGGCGATAACCCTGGCGGAGGGCGTGATAAAGAACCTCGACCGCAAAAACGGTTGGGAGAAAGGCGTGTTCACCGCTCCCGACGGCACTGTGAGCGGCACGGACAACGTTGCGCCCGACATTATCCCCATTGACAGCATACGCCGTGGCGAAGTGGCGGGAATACACTCCATTATATACGACAGCGACGCCGACAGCATAACGATCACCCACGACGCCCACAGCCGCAAGGGCTTTGCGCTCGGCGCGGTGCTTGCCGCCGAATACACGGCAAGCCACGAGGGCTTCCTCACAATGCACGACCTGTTTCCGTTCTAACTCCGCAATGACATGAGCCAGGACAACAAGCAGCAGGAGCGGAAAGAGAAAAAGCCAACGCCGCTAAGGGTTCGCGCCACGGTGTGCGCCCTGTGGCTGGTGTGCTATTTCGCGTTCCTGATATGGATTAAATGCTGGTGGGGAGTGGTATTCGCCCCGCTGATATTCGACGCCTACATCACCAAAAAGGTGAAATGGGGCTGGTGGAAGAACATAAAGGACAAGAAAAAGCGCGGAGTGATGAGCTGGGTGGATGCCATTGTGTTCGCACTCGTTGCCGCGTATTTCATAAACAACTATTTCTTCCAGAACTACGTAATCCCCTCTTCCTCGTTGGAGAAGAGTTTGCTGACCGGCGACTATCTTCTTGTGAGCAAGATGAGTTATGGGCCGAGAAAGCCCATGACACCGCTGTCAATGCCCTTGGTGGCTAACGAAATGCCAATCACAGGCTCGAAAAGCTACATAGAGTGGCCGCAATGGAAGTATGAGCGCGTGAAAGGGTTCGGAAAAATAAAGCTGAACGACATTGTGGTGTTCAACTACCCTTCGGGCGACACCGTGGCCCTTGCCCAGAGCCAGCAGGACTTTTACGGAATGTGCTATCAGGCGGGGCAGGAGCTTTATCCCATAGCCGGAATGGACTCCATGCCGTGGCAGGAGCAAATGGACGCTTTCGCAAAACAGTACTCTTACGGCCGCGAATACATAGTGGGGCATCCCGAAGAGTTCGGAAAGGTCATCAGCCGCCCCGTTGACCACAGGGAAAACTATGTGAAACGCTGCGTAGGGCTTCCGGGGCAGACTTTGCAGATCAAGAACAAGATTGTGTATCTTGACGGCAAGCCCAACAAGGAACCAGACAATGTGCAATACGGCTATCTGGTTACATTCAAGGCCAACCTGCCCGAAGATTTGATACGCGAGCTTGGAATTACCAAGGAAGACCTTGAGGACGCGTCGGCATACAATCCCGCCACGCGCCAGATGCCGCTTACGCGCCGCGCCCTCAATGTGCTGCGCTCGCGCCCCGACATCGTGGAGTCGATAGTGGAGGACAAACCGTATTCAATGGGACTTTACCCGCTCGACATGGTGAAAAACTGGACTACGCACAACTACGGGCCGGTGTGGATACCCAAGCGCGGGGCTGCAATACGCCTGAACAAGGACAACTATGCAATATACGAACGCCCGATAAGGGTTTACGAAAACAACCGTCTGGAACTTCGCGACGGCAAGATATACATAAACGGTAAGCAGACCGACACCTACACCTTCAAGATGGACTACTACTGGATGATGGGCGACAACCGCGACCGCTCCGCCGATTCGCGCTTTTGGGGTTTCGTGCCAGAAGACCACATTGTGGGCAAACCCCTTCTGGTGTGGATTTCTCTTGACAAGGACTACGGACTGTTTGACGGCAAAATACGCTGGAACAGGTTCTTCCGCTGGGTTGACAACATAAAGTAGCAATACTAAAACAACGGCAGTTTGCATATATCGGGCAGGATAAGGGAAATTTTGCGCACACTGGCTGTCTTTCTCGCAGCCTGTCTGGTTTTATGCCTCATAAGGCTGTTTGTTTTCGACCAATACACCGTTTCCTCCCAACGCCCCGCCGCCGGTTTCCGGCAAGGCGACCGTCTGCTCGTCTCGAAAATGAGTTATGGCGTGCGGCTTCCGTTCACGGAATACACGGGTTGCCGAAGGCTTGGGGGCGGAATGCCGCAACGCGGCGACTGGATGGCGTTCAATATGCCTGCCGACAGTTCCAAGGACATTTCGGAGCGCACCGTGTGCATAGCGCAATGCTTCGCCCTGCCGGGAGACACCGTTACGCTTACCAAAGACATGAAAGTGGGCAGAAGGCAAGGCAAAGGGTCTTTCCCGTTTGCCGTTCCAGCGAAGGGCCGCCGCGTTTACATCACAAAATGGAACGCCCGCCTTTTATGCAACACGATAAACCTTCACGAGCCGTGCCACTGCGCCGAGCTGAAAGGCGACACGCTGCTCATAGACGGGCACACCGCACCGTATGTAGTGTTCACGCAGGACTACTATTGGGCTTATTCCGGGCAGCAAAGCAACACAGAAGATTCGCGCTACTACGGTCTCGTGCCGCAAAGCCACCTAATTGGCAGGGCGATGCTTGTTCTCTATTCCATAAACCAGGACGAGCCTTTCTACCGCAGTTTAAGGCAGGACAGGTTTTTCAAGATCCCGCAAGACAACGTAAAATGAGGAAAACCGCCCTGCTGTCGTCAGCCTACATGCCGCCTGTGCAATGGTTCACAAAGCTCGCGGCATACCCCAAGGTATATGTTGAGCAACACGACCATTACGTAAAGCAGACATACCGCAACCGCTGCGTCATAGCCACGCAAGCCGGGGTGCAGGCACTTACAATTCCTGTCGCCTTGCCCTCCGGGAAATGCGCCATGCGCGACGTGAGGATTAGCGACCACGGAAACTGGCGGCATCTTCACTGGCTGTCGCTGGTGAGCGCATACGAAAACAGCCCATTCTTCGAATTTTACGCCGATGACCTGCGCTCTTTCTACGAAAAAAAGTACGAATTTCTTATCGATTTCAATCAGGAACTCACCGGCAAGCTATGCGAACTTTTGGATATGGAATACCGCGCGGTTCTGACCGAAGAATACGCAAACGCCGAAGCTCTCGGTGCTGACGACTTCCGCGATGCTATAAACCCCAAGCACCCGGCAAAAGACCCGGACTTCATTCCGCAGGAATACTATCAGGTATTCGCGCAAAGGAACGGCTTCAAGCCCAATTTGAGCGTTGCCGATTTGCTTTGCAACTAAGGTCCGGAGGGGATTATCACCCTGCAAAAAAGCTGTGCGCAATG
>CAKRMO010000153.1 GCA_934364765.1 uncultured Bacteroidaceae bacterium
GTCCCAGACCGTCCCACAACGACAACATAAGCTACTTGCTACACTATGTGAACGAATACCGTGGGGGGCGTTTCGGATTTGTGTCGAGCCATGCGGCAAACTGCTTCGGCGAGAGCGTGTGGCTTATGCTCCTCCTGCGCAACCGTCTGGTGTGCGTCTCCCTTTTCTGTTTTTCAATATTAGTCTGCTATTCGCGCATATATCTGGGTGTGCACTATCCTTTCGACGTTCTCGCCGGCGCGTGCCTCGGAAACGCCATAGGGGTTGCTGTGTATGCTGTGTGCGTCAAGGCAATGGGCAAGGAGCATTGCATTTTGCGCGACAGGCACAACCTTGTGCCGGCTGCCGCTGCATTCACGTTTGCGGCAATAGCCGTGATAAGCCTTTTCGAGACATTCCTTCCGAGGTGAGCGCAAACAAGCCCTTTGTTTTCCATGTCCTGGAAAATACGTCGGATGTAGGAAAAACTACGTCCTATGCAGGAAAAATTATGTCTGATATAATCCAGACTACATCAGACCTTTTTTCTCCCCTGTGCAATGCCTTGAAAAGCAGACGCTTGTGAAACAAATGCATGAATAGCCTAATTTACAGAAATTCTGCGTGTTGCGTGTGCTTTGTGAATTTCGCGTCTTGCGGCTTACGTCCGATTGGCCGGCTTGCGGTTTAGGGATTTCACGGCGTGGTTTCCGCAAGTTTTGGTGTGTGGAATTTCCAAAAGGCGCGGATATGCTCCGGGATATTTGGCGGTGAGGCGAAAAGTGGTGTTAGATTAGGTTAAAAACCATGCGGCAGCCTGTGTGTCTTAAATATTTTGAGTAAATTTGTGCGCAATAAAAACAGATTTTTATGGCTTCATTTATTGCAGACAAAATTGTGATGGACGGACTTACTTTCGATGACGTCCTTTTAATTCCCGCTTATTCCAACGTGCTGCCGAGAGAAGTTTCGCTCGCCACGCGCTTTACGAGAAAGATAAACCTCAACATACCTTTTGTAACCGCCGCGATGGACACCGTAACCGAGTCGAAAATGGCGATAGCCATTGCACGCGAGGGCGGCATCGGGGTTATACACAAGAATATGTCGATTGAGGACCAGGCAAGGGAGGTTGCAATAGTGAAACGCGCCGAGAACGGCATGATTTACGACCCCGTAACCATCCTGCACGGCTCCACGGTGCGCACCGCGCTGAGCCTGATGCACGAATACCACATAGGCGGCATTCCTGTTGTGGACGAGGAGAAACACCTCATGGGCATCGTAACCAACCGCGACTTGCGCTTCGAGCATGACCTGAACAGGAAAATCGACGAGGTGATGACGGGCAAGAACATCGTAACCACAACGCAGAAAACCGACCTTGACCAGGCGGCCGAGATATTGCAGAAGAACAAGATTGAGAAGCTCCCGGTTGTTGACAAGGACAACCATATCATCGGGCTTATAACATACAAGGACATCACAAAGGCAAAGGACAAGCCCATGGCCTGCAAGGACGAGAAAGGCCGGCTGCGCGTGGCTGCGGGCGTGGGCGTAACGGTTGACACGCTCGAACGCATCGAGGCTTTGGTGAGGGCCGGGGCCGACGCTATTGTGATCGACACCGCCCACGGTCATTCGCAGGGAGTTATAGACAAGCTCCGCGCCGCAAAGGCCGCTTTCCCCGAACAGGAGTTCGTGGTTGGCAACGTGGCTACCGGCGAGGCTGCCAAGGCTCTTGTGGAAGCCGGGGCCGACGGCATAAAGGTGGGCATAGGCCCGGGTTCGATTTGCACAACGCGTGTTGTGGCGGGCGTGGGCGTCCCCCAGCTTTCGGCGGTTTACGACGTTTCGTGCGCCTTGGCGGGGACTGACGTCCCGATGATTGCCGATGGCGGGTTGAGGTATTCGGGCGACATAGTCAAGGCTCTTGCCGCCGGAGGTAACTCGGTGATGATAGGCTCGCTTGTGGCGGGGACGGAAGAATCCCCCGGCGAGACAATAATATTCAACGGCAGGAAATTCAAGTCGTACCGCGGAATGGGCTCGCTCGAAGCCATGGAGAACGGCTCGAAGGACAGGTATTTCCAAAGCGGCGTTACCGACGCCAAGAAGCTCGTGCCCGAGGGCATCAGCGGGCGCGTGCCTTACAAGGGGACTGTGCAGGAGGTTATCTACCAGCTTGTGGGCGGTTTGCGCTCCGGCATGGGATATTGCGGCGCACACACCATTGACGAGCTGCACAACGCCAAGTTCACGCGCATAACCAACGCGGGCGTGCTCGAAAGCCATCCGCACGACATAACCATAACGAGCGAGGCTCCGAACTACAGCCCCGCCACCAAAGCCTGACGGTGGCGCACAGACAGTAACACCCACTTCAGAAAGATGAAACGCATAACGACCTTCCTGCTTTCAGTGCTGGCTTGCGCGGGGCTTTACGCCCAGAACGGCGGCGACCCGGTGGTGATGACAATTAACGGCGAGCAGGTGCCGCGCTCGGAGTTCGAGCGCGCTTACAACCGCAACAAGGAGTCCGGGACGAGCGTCAAGGAATATGTTGACCTGTACATAAACTACCGCCTTAAAATTGCCGAGGCGCTCAGGCTGCAAATCGACACGGCGGCGGCGTTCCGTCAGGAGTTCGGCACGTACCGCGATGACTTGCTGATGAAATATGTTGGCGATGAGCAGTTTGAGGACTCCATAGTGCGCTCCGTTTACGACCGCATAAAGGAGCAGCTCAAGGACTCCGACATTATAAACGTGTCCCACATATTCATTTCCGTGCCGCAAAAGGCGGACGAGGCTAAGAGGAATGCCGCCAAGGCGAAGATAGACTCCATATACGGACAGCTGAAGGCCGGGGCGGACTTTGCGGAGACCGCCAGAAAGTTTTCGCAGGACGTGATGTCGGCAAAGCGCGGCGGCGAACTGCCGGAGCTTGGCCCCGGGGCTACGCTCAAGGAGTTTGAGGACAAGTGCTATGCGCTGAAAGCCGGCGAAATGTCAGAGCCTTTCGCCTCAACGGCGGGGTATCATATAGTGCTTATGCGCTCACGCGGAAAGCTCGCGCCATACGAGCAAAAGAAGAAGGAACTTGTGGAGGCTCTCAACAAACAAGGGCTCCAGCAGGTGGTTTTCAACCACGCCGTTGACAAAATGGTCAAGGCTTCGGACGGACTTACACGTGAGCAGGTGCTCGACAAGGTGGAAAAGGAGCATGAGAACGAAGACGCCGGCATGAGGGACGTTATGAGGGATTACCGCGAGGGCTTGCTCGCCTACAACATAACCAAACAGGAAGTTTGGGACAAGGCTGAAAAGGACAAGGCGGGTCTTGAGGCGTTCTTCAGGAAGAACAGGAAGAACTACAAATGGGACTCCCCGCGATTCAAGGGCTTTGTGTTCCACACCTCAGAAGAGGCTCTTGTCAAGCCCGTGAAGGCTGTGCTGAAAAAGCACGGTGGCAAAGATTGGCACGGTGTGATAAAAAAGCAGTTCAACGAGGGCAAGGAAAAGGTTGTGGTCTCCCACGGCATTTGGAAAAAGGGTGAAAACCGCTTTGTGGACAAATATGTCTTCAAGGACGACAGCGTGAAAATCCGCGAGAGCAAGGCGTTCCCCTATCCCGGTGTAGAGGGCCGGCTGCTTAAGAAAGGCCCGGAGGAACTCGCCGACGTTAAGGCGCAGGTGGTGAGCGATTACCAGGACTTCAAGGAAAAGGAATGGGTGGGGATGCTCCGCGCAAAGAGCAAGATAGAAGTAAACAACGAAGTGGTGTCAACAATAAGCAGCCACTGATTTCCCGCCAAAACAAAATGATTATATGAAAAAGCTTGGAAACATATTTATATTGCTGTGCCTCCCGGCGTTTCTTATGCCGGCGGCGGCTTTGGCCCAGGACAACAACGTTATCGACGAGGTTATTTGGGTGGTTGGCGACGACCCGATATTGAAGTCCGAAGTCGAGGAGCAGCGGCTCGCGTCCGAAGTGAACGGAGAGCAGGTGGAGGGAAACCCGCGCTGCGTGATACCCGAGCAGATGGCTATACAGAAACTTTTCCTCCACCAGGCGTTGATAGACAGCATAGAAGTGA
>CAKRMO010000154.1 GCA_934364765.1 uncultured Bacteroidaceae bacterium
ATAGGCATTCCTGTAAACAATACAGACAGGAAGTTGGAACGTATGGCAAAAGCCTGCCTTGCTGTCGGAAAAGTTACCCTCTCGTTCAGCGATGTTTTATCGTCAAGGGGATGCTTTTTGAGAACACGTGATATTATCGCTTTTGAAAACGCGAACTATGGCGAAAACATCTCACCAGGTTCCTACGACGACATACGCCGGCAAGATTTGAAACTGCCCGTTGAAGCCGGCATAGTGGTGAGTTCCGCCACAACCAACGAGCAAGCGACAAACAACCCTTCAAGAGGATATGGGCTAAGCATTCCTTTCATCACTTTGCTGTGCCAATACGGAACCGCAGAATGGGAAACTGCACTTGCAGAGTTTTCGGAAAGCAACAAGGCGTTGAAGGAGGAACTCGAAAGGAAACGCAACTTAATAAAAGTACCTGTCAGGCTGCCTGACGGAAGAAACGTTGGTTTGTCTTGCGGCAAGCATAACGAGCTACAGAAAGCGATAATCGAAAAGTTTCTCCCCATATTCGGACTTGGGGCGGAAGTTCTCTACATGGGCGACGCGAATAACAGGCATTTGCTTTTGTCGGAGGAAAAGCTGAAAGACATCAAATTCTTTTCGCTCGACCATGAGGAATTGCCCGACATCGTAGCCTACAGCGAAAGCAAAAACCTATTGTTTTTAATCGAAGCCTTCCATTCCACAGGAGAATGGGACGAAGTGCGCGTGCGCAGAATAAAAAGAAAACTAGAAGAATCCGGCTGCTCCGCAAATGTCGTATTTTTCACCGCTTTTGAAAACAAAAACGCATTCAGGCAAAAAGCAAAGGACATTGCATGGGAGACAGAGGTGTGGATTGCCGACAGCCCGGAGCACCTCGTCCATTTCAACGGTTACAAGTTTTTGGAAATTCACAAATAGAAGTATGCCAAGCAGCACGAAGATTAGTGCAAGGCCAAAACCGGATGCCTTTTCCCAATACCCCGGGAACTACATGGGGCGCAGGGAAAACTATGTCCTATGCAGGAAAAATTATGTCTGACGTAGAAAATTTTACATCAGACATAATTTCAACGGTTGCAAGCCCTTGAAAGCCAATATTATAAACCATTATCCCCCGAATAAAGGAAAAGGCTTTGAAAATCAGGCTCTTGCAGGAGTTTCCGCGTGTTGCGCAATTTTGCGCAGGGACGCTGGAATGCGGCATCAGTTTGCGAGTGCCTTTCTGAGGAAGTTCTCGAAATCGGTTGGGTTTTCGTTGAAGGCATACGAGCCGGCGAGGGGGACTCCCTTTGAGTCAACGGCGACGTAGAACGGCTGGGCGTTTGCGCCGAACTTCACCTGTTGCAGGTAGCTCCATTTGTCGCCCACGGTGCGCAGTGTCTTGCGCTTGCCGTTCACCATGACCTCGATGCTTTGCGGCAGCGGTGTCTTGTCGTCGGTGTAGAGCGACACGAGTATGAACTTGTCTTTAAGCAGGCGGCTCACACTTGGGTCTGTCCACACGGATGCTTCCATTTTGCGGCAGTTCACGCAGCCGTAGCCAGTAAAGTCGAGCAGCACTGGCTTTCCCGTGGCGGCGGAGGCGCTCATGCCTTCCTCGTAGTTGGTGAACATGGCGTTCACCTCGTTGCCGCCAAGGCGGAAGTCCTGCGTGTACATTGGCGGGGCGAATGCGCTCACGGCTTTGAGCGGCGCGCCCCAAAGTCCTGGCACCATGTATATGGCAAAAGCCAATGAGGCGAGACCGAGAAACAGGCGCGGAACGGAAACGCCTCTGCCTTTGTCGCCGTGGATGCTGACAATGCCGAAAAGGTAGAGTGCGGCAACGGCGAAGATGGCTATCCACAGCGCGAGGAACGTTTCGCGGTCGAGAATGTGCCAGCCGTAAGCCAAATCGGCGACTGAAAGAAATTTCAGGGCGAATGCCAGCTCAATGAACCCAAGAGTAACTTTCACGGTGTTCATCCAGCCGCCGCTCTTGGGCATTTTCTTCATCATGGCGGGGAAGAGCGCGAAAAGCGCAAACGGCAGCGCAAGCGCCGTTGCAAAGCCGAGCATCCCGATGGCTGGGGCGAGGATTTTGCCTGTGGACGAGACTTCTACCAAAAGGAAGCCTATCACCGGGCCTGTGCATGAAAACGAAACAATCGCCAGTGTGAGGGCCATCAGGAATATGCTCACGATGCCCGATGTGGAGCGGCTTTTGGAATTTACCTTGTTGCCCCACGACGACGGCAGGGTGATGTCGAAACCGCCAAGGAAGCTGGCGGCAAACACAACGAGGAGCAGAAAGAAGAAAATGTTGAAAACAGCGTTGGTGGAGAGGGCGTTCAGCTGGTTTGCGCCCCAAATGGAGGTGACGACAAGCCCCAGCCCCACGTAAATCACGATAATCGCAACGCCGTAGAGTATGGCGTCGCGCACAGCCTTTCGGCGTTCGCTCTGGCGGTGGAGGAAGAAGCTCACTGTCATGGGTATTATGGGCCATACGCAGGGCGTGAGCAGCGCCACGAAGCCTCCGAGAATGCCTAGCAGGAATATCACGAGCAGCGGGCGTTGGGCGTTTTCCGCCATGCCGTTTTGCGCGTTCAGCGTCTCGGTTTGCGAAGCCCACAGCAGGGTGCTGTCTGACGGCGCAACCGCTGCCTGTGCAACTTCTTTCGCGCTGTCGGGAAGAGCCGCATTGCCTGTGGCGGTTTCCTTGGGCGCGGGCGCGGCTTCTGCGGTCTCTTTTTGTTTTGCGGCGTTGTCAGGTCCGTCATTTCCGTTTACGGAGAAATCAACCTGCGTTGGCGGCATACAGCTCACGTTGCTGCACGCGCCGTATTCCAGATAGCCTTTTGCCGAGAAGTCCTTGCCGGTGATTTTTAGGCGTTGGGTGAAGCGGCACAAGTTCTCGAAATATTCAAGCTCCATTTCAAAAACCTTGTCCATTTTCCTTATTGCGCCGCTTCCGGCTTGCAGTTTGCCGAGTTTCTCTATGTTTTTTGCCTTGTCAATGTTGAACGTGGCGGGAGTGGGACCGTCATTGGGGACGTTGGGGGAATAAACGTGCCATCCGCCATCAATTTTGCCGTTGAAGGTTACGTCGATTTCGGTGTCCGACACCCTTTTTACGCCAACCGTGAACTTTACGGGGTCGAGCATTTGCGCCGCCGCACCGAGGGGAAGCAAAACGGCAAGGAGTGCGGCAAGCGCGGCGCAACGCCTTGCAGCCGAAAACGCCTTATATATATAATGACTCATGAGGCTTGCCGGCTTATTTTACGTCAACAAGTTTCAGACGGAACACCATTACCGCGAAAGGAGGCACGTTGCCTTCGCCCTGCTCGCCGTATCCGAGTTCGTAAGGAACGTATATTTCCCATTCCGCGCCCTTTTTCATCATCTGCAAAGCCTCGCTCCAGCCGCGCATGACGGAGGAAACGCCGAGGCTTACAGGCTTGCCGCCGTTGTTCTTTGCTGTGCTGTCGAACACAGTGCCGTCTATGAGTTTTCCCTCGTATTCCACGACAACGGTCGAGGCTTTGTTTGGCGAAATGCCGCCGCCGTTTTTGATTACTTTGTACTGCAAGCCGTCCGGGAGCGTTTTCACGCCGGGCTTCTTTGCGTTTTCCTTCAGGAATTTCTCGCCTTCAATGCGCTGCTTCTCCGCTGCGGCACTGTTTTCCTCCGTTGCCTTTTGCGCCGCAGCCATTTCCTTTTGCATTATGGCGTTTCCGGCAAGGGCTGTCTGCTTGCTGATGGCGGCTTCGTCGGCTTTTGCCATGCTCTGCACCGTTTTCCTTATCGCCTCGCTTATGCTTTTGCAGGTTTCTATAAGTTGTTCGGGCGAATCGGCGGGATGCTTGCACACCTCGATGTACTTTTTCGCGAGCTTGCTGAGTTTGCCGAGATTTTGGTTGCCGGGATTTGCCACCGATGCCGCCTCTATGGTGAGCTGCAGGCTGTCCATTACAAAAAAGGTGGCGTTGTTCACCGACGCGATGTAGTTCAGGGCGCGCTCCTTTGAGGTAAATTCGTGGTTGTTGCCGAAAATGTCGTCGCGGGAGAAGCGTCCGCTGTTGTCAATG
>CAKRMO010000155.1 GCA_934364765.1 uncultured Bacteroidaceae bacterium
TTCGGTTTTCCGCCATTGTTACACCATAGCTCACAGACAACGACCATGGGATGCTGAAACGCTTGTATCCGTCCTCGTCCACACGCGACTTCTTGCTCGCCGTTTTCTGCGCGGAGTTCTCGCTTTCCTTCAGCGTGGGGTCAAGGTTGCTGTCGTTTGTCCCCTCATCGTCTATGTTGTCCTCCTCATAATCATCGTGGCTTTCGACTGCCTGGTTTATGTCCTCGTCCCTGTCATTATGTTCTTTTGGCCCGAAAAGCTTTTTGAACGTCTGGTTGTTGAAAGTGTATGAAAGGTTTTGCGACATTCCCTGAAAGCGTCCGAAACGGCCGTAGCTCCACTCGGTGCGGTTGCCCTCCACCACCTTGCCGTTCTCGTCAAACTGGTAGGCGTATGTGGCGAATACCGCCGCCATGCTGAACGTATAGTTCTTCCAAAGTTTCAATCGGATGTTCGAGTTAAGGTTGCTCCATTGCTTTGTCTTTGCAGCCGTATTGTATGAAAGAGAAGCGGAAAGCTCGTCTATCAGGCTTATTTTCTTCTCGCCGGTGGAGTCTTTGGAACTCTTCACCTTCATCTCCAGGTTATTTGACACCCTCATGCTGATGTTTCCCGACTTGCCACGCGAGGGAACTCCGAACATACCGTTCGAATAAGGGGAATAAGTTACCGTACTCACTTTTCCGTCGGCATCGGTTCTGACATAAGAATCGTAGTACCCGTAATGCGAAGTGCCGAAATCGGGGGCGTAGCTGTACGACACCGAAGGTTTCAGCACGTGCCTCACGGCAATTATGCCGTCTCCGAAAAGTTTGCGCCACGGCTTGTAAAAGCCGTAAAGCGTTGTGTTTGCCGAAACCGACGCATACCAGTTATACACATTGTAAAAGCCATAAACGGTGTCGCTCACCTCTGTCTGGTTTGCCTGATCCCACGAGCGCATTATTTTGTTAGTGTACATACGGTCGGAGAACTGGAAGCTCGGCGTTACGTTTATATATTTGAGCACCTGGAAGCTCGCCGAAACAGGCACACTGTGGTTCATTCCGTTGCGCCAGTCTTTTATGAGGTTGGAGTGCATAAGCTTGTCCTCCTTTGTGCTAATCCTGTTGCTCAGCTGCCCGGTGTAGCTCATCGAGATTTTCTCATACCAACGTTCCTTGCCGCTCATTTTCTTGCGGCGGAAAGGATAGAGGCGCGAAAGCGATATGTTCAGGTCCGGAAGCGTGAGGTCAATCGTCGAATCGCGCATATTCTGGTTGAGGTTCGTCGTGGTGGAAAGCGTAAGCCCCAGCTTCTCGAACGTGTGCGAATACGAAACGCTGCTCGTCCGGGTGGACTGCGTGAGGAGCTGCGGATTGTAGAGGGAGTAGAGGTTGTTGCGCTCGTAGCTTTGGGTGGCGAAGTTCACGCTCGCCGAGAAGTTTGAATTGGGCAGCGACTTGGAATCCTGACGGTGCGACCATTGTATCTTGAAACTCGAGGATTTCATGTAGTCGGGCATATTCTTCTCCCCGTCAACCGTGTTCTGGTAACTAAGAAACAAGTTGCCTGAATAGCGGTAGCGTTTGTTGTATGTTGACTCGATTGTAGTTCCCCAAGAGCCTTTCGTGTAGATTTCGCCCAGCAGGCGCATATCCCAGTAGTCGTTGAACGCGAAATAATACCCGCCGTTTCTCAGATAGAAGCCGCGCCGGCTGTCATCGCCGTATGTCGGCATTAGAAATCCGCTTGAATATTTCTTTTTGAAAGGGAAGAAGCCGTATGGCACTGCAAGGGGCAGCGGAACATCGGCCACCACAAGGTATGCCGGGCCGAACACGACCTCCTTGCCGGGCTTCACCTTGGCACGCGAAAGAGCCAGATAGAAGTCTGGGTGCTTGGCGTCGCACGTGGTGTATTTTGCGTGTTCCAGATACAACGTGCCATCGTTGGCACGCTTGGAGCTTTCGCTCTGCATATAGCCCTCGCCCTGCTCGGTCTTTACGTTGTTGATGAAACCTTTCTTTGTCTTGAAGTTAAAGCTCATCACTTCGCTGTCATACTTCTCACTTCCTTGCGTATATACCGGCTGTCCGCTCCAAACTCCTGTGGAGTCTTTCTCGCCGTATGCGTGCACAAGCGAGCTGTCCATGTTCATTTCTATGCGCTCCGCCTTCAGCTCCATGTTCTCGTATTTCACGTTTCCGTCGCCATACAGGAAAGCCTTCTTGGAGTCAGCGTCGTATGTTATGGAGTCGCTGGCAGAATACACAACCGGGGCATCGAGCGGGTCTTTCTTCTTGGCAGAATCGCTGTGCGCCGTATCGGCTGCCAGCGTGTCGTTTTTCGCCAGCCCGAAGTCTATCACCGTGTCGCGCCTTGCCGGGCTTTGCCGGGCGGTATCACCCTTTGCGGTATCGCCCAACAGCAAAAGCGGCGCACAGCCTGTTTGCACCGTGCCGCGCTCAGACATACTGCCGTATGCGACGAAAGCCACAGCCGCCGCAAGGAGTGATACTATTTTCTGCTTTATGTTCAATTCGTTAATTTGAAAGACTTTCAGAAATGCGGTGCAAAAATACTAATTTCTCAACGTTCCCAACAACGCTATTCCTATTTTAGCCTATTTTAAGTGTTGCAGGATGTGCGCAGCGGGCAATGTTTTCTGTCATGCTTTTTTGAACGGAAAAATTATGTCTGAAATAAGAAAAACCATGTCCTATGCAGGAAAAACTACATCAGACGTGGAAAAAATTATATCAGACCTTTTTTTCGCGCTTGCAAACACATGATAAACAAACACATACATTCACCTGATAAAATCAGACTAATCCATTGTAAATCTGCAAATTACATCATTTCCCACATTCCCGTCCAAATTCAGCCGAACATTTTCACCCACTCCTCAAAGCGTGCCGCTCCGCCCCCGCCGAACTTTTGCAGGGAAGCCATTGCCTGTTCCACGCTTTTCTCCACCGTGGGGCGCGTCTTAGAATAGAATTTGTCGGCATAGCATATCAGCTTTTCCTCTACGGTTTCCGGCAGGAAATCCTTGTGCGGCAGCGGCAAATTCTGTTTCTCTATCTCGTCAGCCGTAAGCCCCGCCCCGGTATGACGCTCACACACCCGCGCATGATGCGGGAAGCCCTCCCTGCGCATCAGTTCCGCCCCCAATATGCCATGACACAGATACGGCTTGCTCCCATGGCAATGAATCGCAGGGGCGTCTGTCATAAAAATGCCTATATCATGCAACATTCCCGCCTCTTTCACAAACTGCACGTCGATTTTAAGTTCCGGGTGCATGGCGGCGGCTTTCAACGCCTTTTCGGTAACAAGACGGCTGTGGGTAACAAGCAATTCGCGGAGTTCGGAATTGTTGTTATAATATTTGTCTATGATGTCGTAAGGGTTCATTCTATTGCTTTTGGCTGCGAAGTTATGCAATCCGCTCGGATTTCAGCACCGGCTTTATAAGTAAATTCGTAATTTTGCCGAAAATCACGACAAATATGCAGAAATCAACATTAACTCCGATATGCGCCATGATGATTGCCGCCGTAATGTCATGCGGCGGAAAGACATCCAAGCCAATGCTCAAAAGCGACAGCACGGAAATTTCGTTTTCCAGCGGAGACAGCGTTGAAACCGGCTACGCCGGCTCTGAATGCACCGACTCCGTGCTCGACTTCATAAAGCCGGGCGAAGACCCTCAGCACTACAACATTGTGCAGGCAAGAAAACGCGGAACAGTCATCGGCAATTTCGAAACCGGCGACCAAGTGGCGATAGTACTCTCGGAAGACAGGAAGCGCGTTGTGAGAGCCATAGACATATCGTCCCTCATAGGACGCTGGCTCACGGGAGACTCCATAGGAGACCCCGCCGCCACGGGGTTCACCCTGGGCGAGGACGGATACGCCGGAACCATAACGCCAAAGCCGGAACGCCTGCGCTACAAGAACTGGGACATTAAAAGTGCAAAGCTTGTGCTTACGAAATGCGACGCCATGCTCGCCCACCCTGTAGCGTATTACGATACATTCAACATTGTGTCGTTGGAACAGGACACACTGTTCC